>JBBTPF010000001.1:0-1453 GCA_038066295.1 Candidatus Methylomirabilota bacterium
CTTCAGGCCGACCTTAGCGGTGACGCCAGGTGTGCCATCGACGCAGGCAGGTCAGACCGTAGGCGGCTCCTCGACCCGGAAGACCAGCTCGGGATCGAGACGCGTGACGCTCGTCTGCCCGCAGAGGGCCATCGTCGTCCTCAGCTCGGACCGCAGGATGTCCAGCGCGCAGGCGACGCCGGGCGCGCCGTCCGCAGCCAGCCCCCAGAGCGCGGTGCGGCCCACCGCCACCACGGTGGCGCCGCGGGCCAGGCCCTTGAGCACGGCGGTGCCGCGCGAGAAGCCCCCGTCCACGATGATCTCGGCCCGGCCGCCGACGGCGTCGGCGATGCGGGGCAGGGCGTCGATCGTCGCCTCGGTGGAGTCGAGCTGGCGGCCCCCGTGGTTCGAGACCCAGACGATCTGCACGCCAGCCTCCACCGCGCGCCGGGCGTCGCGCACGGTCATGATGCCCTTGAGCCCGATCGGCAGCCGCGTGGTCTTCCGGAGCCAGTCCACGTCGCCCCAGGTGAGCCGCGCCTGGTAATCGGGATCGGGCCCGCGCGGGTTCGGCGCGATCTTCATGGCCTCGCGCGGGTCGTAGCGGTTGACGATGTCGCGCTCCCGGCGGCCCAGGATCTGGACGTCCACGGTGAGGCAGACCGAGCGGTAGCCTGAAGCCTCCACCCGGGCCAGGACCTCCGCGACCCACCCCCGATCGCCGTGGTGGTAGAGCTGGAACATCTTGGGCCCGGCGCTGGCCTTCGCGACCTCCTCCACCGGCCAGCCGGTGGCGCCGCTCAGGAACTGCAGCGTGTCGCCCCGGCCGCACCCGCGCGCCATCTCCAGGTCGCCCTCGGGGTGGAAGAGCACCAGCCCGCCCATGGGGGCGACGACCACCGGCCAGGAGAGCGGCACGCCCAGGAGCGAGGTGCGCAAGTCGATCTCGCGCACGTCCACGAGGATGCTCTGGGCGATGGCCAGGCGGCCGAGCGCCCGGCGGTTGCGGCGGAGCGTGGTCTCGCTCTCGGCGCCGCCCGCGCCGAAGTCCCACGCATCGCGCGGCAGGCGGGCGCGCGCGGCCTTCTCGATCTCGGGAAGCGTGACGAAGCGTGCGGTCATGGGACCGTACGTTCCGGCGTTCCGCGGGCCGTGGCAACCAGGTCGACGCCGGCGCGGACGGCGAGGAGCGCGCGCTCGACGCTGCCCCCCGGCCGGCGCGCGGCGACGGCGCGCTCGAGCGCGTCGCTCCCGACCACGCCGGACAGCGCGACGAGCGCGCCCAGCGCGACGAGGTTCGCGCCGATCGGAGCGCCGAGCACGCGCGCTGCCGTCGCGATGATCGGCAGCGCATGGCGCGAGGCGATCTCGGTGAGGGCGTCGAGCTCGGCGGCCGACGCCACCGCGCCGGTGGGGTTGTGCGGCGAGATGACCACGATCGCGCGGGTGCGGGGAGAGAGGCGGGCTTCGAGAT
>JBBTPF010000002.1:0-1267 GCA_038066295.1 Candidatus Methylomirabilota bacterium
CTTCACGATCAGGTCGGTGAGGTGGAAGATGCGCTCGCGGCTCATCCGCATCAGATGACGAACCCCCGCTCGCGCGCGAGCTTCTCCTTGACCTTGCCGAGGAGCTGGCGGTAGTCGGCTGCGGACTCCTTGATCTTCTTGGCGTGCTCGAGCAGGAGCTTGCGCGCGTCCTCCTCGAGCTTCTCCTCGGCGACGAGGTTGTCGAGCACGACGTGGCGCACGGCGGCGCGCGCCGCGGCCTCGTCCTTGATCTCCGCGACCCTCCTGGCCACCAGCCGCTTCACGACGGCGTCCGCCATCCGTTCTGCAACCGCCGCGTGCCGGGGCATACCGCCCGAGACTACTCTGCCACGACGCAGAGAGTCAAGGAACCGCCGGCAGCGAGAAGACGACGCGCGTGCCGATCCCCGGCGCGCTGTCGACCCGGATCTGCCCGCCGTGGGCCTCGACGAGCGACTTCACCACCGCGAGCCCGATGCCGGTGCCGCGCGCCGTGCCCGCGGACTCCGGGGCGCGGAAGTACGGCTCGAAGAGGCGCGCGAGCGACTCGGCCGGGATGCCCGCGCCCTCGTCCTCGACCGCGAACTCGACCCCGGAGCCGGCCGGCGCCGGGCGGGCCCGCACCCGCACCGTCCGGCCCGGCGGCGAGTACTTCAGCGCGTTCGAGATGAGGTTCGTCAGGATCCGCTCCAGGGCGTCGGGGTCGGCGTCCACCCGCGACAGGCCCGCCGCGCAGTCCACGACGATCGGATGGGTCGCGCTCCCGCGGCGGAAGACGTCCGCCGTCGCGACGAGCGCGGCCTCGACCGCGATCGGCGCGCGGTGCAGCTCCAGCGAGAGTCCGCGCTCGATCCGCGACAGGTCGAGCAGGTCGTTCACGATCCGGCCGAGGCGCTTGGCCTCGCCGCGCATGATCCCGGCGAGCCGGCTCACCTCGTCGGGCGGCAGCCGCCGCACCGCCAGGAGCTCGGAGAACCCCTGGAGCGCCGTGAGCGGCGTCCTCAGCTCGTGAGACGCGATCGCCACGAACGACGACTTCGCCCGATCGATCTCCTCGAGGCGTCGGGTCGCGTCCGCCACCTTCAGCGCCAGCTCCTCGGCGAACCGCCGCTGGCGCGACGCCAGGCGCGCGTTCTCCAGCGCGAGCCCGATGTGGGCGCCGAGCGCCCCGTGGGCGGCGCGCTCGTCGCCGCTCAGCTCGCCGGCGCGCTCGACCGCGAGCGCGCCGATCGGCCGGCCGCCCGCCAGCAGTGGCGTCACGAAGACC
>JBBTPF010000003.1:0-10997 GCA_038066295.1 Candidatus Methylomirabilota bacterium
CCGGCTCTCCTCGAGGAACTTGCGCACGATCTGGAGCGACTGCCAGAAGCACTCCTCGATGGTGGCGTGGCGATCATCGCTCGTCATGCAGCGCGGGACCCCGGCCTCGCAGGTCGGCAGCATCGCCTCCACCAGGCCCGTCAGGTCGGCCAGCGCCTGACAGAAGCCGTCGGAGCACAGCGTGTGCCCGGCGCCGTGCGAAGCCCTCCCCTCGATGCCGTAGCGCCAGCCCTTGACGGTGCGGTAGACGATCGCCGTCGGCTGGCCGTTGTCGATCGCGAGCGCGGCGTGCTGGGCGGCGGCGATCTGGGCGAAGTCCTTGCCGTCCGGGACGAGCACGACGTTCCAGTCGTGCAGGTGGAACAGTTCCATCGGACTCCACTGCACGTAGTCCCCGGGCTGCGCCTCCTCGCGGCACACGCGGTCCGAGTCGATCGAGGCCTGGTTCCAGTCGAGGTGGACGATCGCGTTCCCGAGCGACGCGGTCCCGGCGGCGGCGAGCGCCTCCGCGACCCGGCCGGGGGTCAGCCCGCCCTCGCCCTCGACGATGTGGACGCGGGGCGCATGCGCGCCGTAGTAGTCCCGCGCGCCGAGGGCTAGGCCGAGGGAGCTGGCGAATCCGACGCCGGAAGCGCCGGTCGAGAGGCGCACGAAGGGCGTGGCCGGGGTCGGGTGACCGTCGAGCGCTCGGGCGCCGAACCGGACGACGAGCGGAGTCTTTGCCACCGGGTTGCGGCGGAAGCCGAGCAGATCCTCGAGCCGGAGCCGGCTCCGCGCGTCCGAGGGGAGGAGGCCCGGCACGGCGATCCGCGCGACCTCGTCCCGGATCGCCCACATCGCATAGAGGCCCATCGCCTTGTGCCCGGCGGCGAACGAGATGATGTCGGCGTTCTCCCGGTCTGGCCGCGCGAGATCGTAGTCGAGCGCGCCGAACAGGAGGGCCGCGACCATCCGGCCGGACGAGATCGAGCCGCCGGGATGGCCCGACGTGGGGACGTAGTTGAAGCAGAGCGCACAGAGGGACCGGTAGACGAGATCGAGCGTCTCGAGGTGGCCGATCTCCTCGGGCCCGAGCGGGCAGGGTCCGCTCGCGAGGCCCTCGGCCACGTCGAGGTAGGTGCCGCGCCGCGGTCCGAAGCCGAACGTCATCGGGGCGTCTCCCTCGCGCGAGCCTGCCGCGCCTCGTCACGCTAGCAACGGGTGGCCCGGAGTGTCAATCGAGGCGGGAAAATCGCGGCCGCAGGTTCCGCGCTAGGTGGCGCGGCTCAGGAATTCGCGAAGGGGCCTGAGGTCGACACATTGGCGGGATGAAAGACCCCTCTCAGCACAGCGGCGGTGACGACCTGAGTGCCGAACAGGGCCTGCCACTGCCGCGCCTTTCCACCAACCTCCCGAAGAAGCCTCTTCACGGAGCGGCGGCGTGGCGTCACTTGAGCCGTCTGGCAGCCAGCTCGTGAAGAGGAGGCACGAGGATGGCTTCGAGCTCCCGCGGCTCGAATTTCCTCAGTCCGCCGTGGTAAGTCCGGCCGCCGGTCAGCGTGTCCCGGTGGCTGTTCAGCCAGACGACCAATGCTGTTGCGATATCTTCGTCCACCTCCTCACGGAAGTGAATCCCGTGAAGGACGTTTACGATCCTGCAACGATCGGGATTGAGGGCGAACATCGGTGCCTGACGAGCCATGTAGGTTGCGACGATCGGAGGCGGGGGGCCTCCGCCTAGTCGCCACCACGGGTTCCTGTGCGCGCAAAGGTAGCGTTCGTGGACTCGGTGACGCATCCCCTCGGTGAGATAGGCACGCAGAGCTCGATCGTGGTCAGCGGCATCTTGCACTTCGAGCAGCACATGATCCAGCTTGTCCGCCCGCACAATCCCACCCGAGGAGATGACCTGGTGCGCGCGCGTCACGCATGGGCGAACGTGGCCCTCGAGCTCGCGGATGATCGCCTCGTCGCCCGATAAGATAAAAAAGCTGTTCGCTCCCGTCGCTATGCCTCTGTGGACACGGGCGTAGGTGCCGAGTGGTACGAGGCCGTCTCGTTGCGATCTCGGGCGGAGAAGATCGCGCCAGCGCGGCGAACGAATCAGCAGGTCACGAGAGATCACGCGTCCACCGGTCAGGGCTCGGAGAGTCTTCAGGTCTCGTGTCTCGCGCACGCTGATGGCACCCGAGTAGGCGACTTCCCACGACACGATCGCTGCGGTCGACATCGCATCGCCAAAGGCGGAGGCGCGAGGATCGCCGATATCGAGACGGACACAGCCAAGATGGTGCGCGAAGAGCTGTCTGAGGGCGCTCCCATAGCCAACGTCGAGCCACTCAGCCGCCGTGATCAGGCAGCCAAGATCCCCAGGCCGGCTGAGCTGGGCAATCGCCAGCACGAAGAGCGCATGGAGGCCGGACAAGCCGGAGACGAGAACGCCAAGCGCGTCGCCGGTCTTCCGGGCCCAACGCTTCACTTCCGGCCTCAAGGCGTGGTGACGGACGTAGGGCGGGTTGCCGATGAATGCGGTACGACCCCGTCGGGAATCCGGGAGCGAGAACCGCAGAAGGTCGCCGTGCACCACAGTCGTACGTCTGTCCCCCATCACTGCGAGATTGGCGCGCGTCATGAGGGTGGCAAGCGGATCGACGTCAACCGCGAGAGGTTCTCCACTGAAGCCCAGCCGATGCACGGCGCCAGCGAACCGACCCGAGCCGCATCCGACGTCCACGATGGTGCCGGGATCGCGTGCCAGAACCCAGCGAGCCATTGCAGTGACGATCTCCTCGGCCGTGTAGAATGCACCGAGAGATCGACGGCGCGTCCCCGGCCGGACCCTGCAGAAAGCCTCCCCTAGAGGGTCGCTGCCGGCGCGGATCTCAGCGGTCAACCGGCTGAGGGTATCAGCGGAGGGCCGAGGAAGTTGTCTGGCCCGCCGGAGAAGAAACGCCTCCGCCCTTGAGAGCGGGCCGCAGGCTCTCGCTGCGCCGAGCGCAGCGCACACGGAGATGAGAGCCGCCTCGCTGCTCAGTGTCCGAGGGTCGCTCTCATGTTGGCGCCGAGACATTTTTCCGTCTACGGTCGTCACTGTAGAGCGGCGTGGCGCGGTATGTCAATGTCCGAAGCAGTGGACAGCAGGAGAGGCAGTAGACGACCTGCGAGGCGAACGCCTCGTTCAGCTCTCACAGGTCGATGTCGGCGCGCCGTCACGCGTTGACGATCTCCGTCGCGAGAAAGAGCCACGAGGGCGCGTCCATCTCGCGGAACATCGTGACGGCGGCGGTGAGATGTTTCTGGGCTTGCTCGGCTTGCCCGGCGCGCCGGCAGAGTGTGCCGAGGCCGAGAGCGCAGTGCGCCGCGAGCGGCCGCATCCCGAGGCTCTCGGCCAGCACGATCGCCTGACGAAAGCTGCCCGCGGCCTTCTCGACGTCCAGTCGGCCTTCGACCGAGTGGATCTCACCGAGAAGCCTGAGCGCCCACGCCTCGTGCCCGCGCTCCTTGTGCTCGCGCGCGAGAGCCAGAGCCCGCTCGGCCGCCACAACCGCATCGTCCACGCGGCCGGCCAACAACAGGCCCTCGCCGAGCTGGGCGAGCCGCAGCGCCTGGCCGCCGGTCATTCCGCTCGCGGCGGCCCGCTCGACGGCCTGCTCGAGTAGCGGCACGGCCTCCGCGATCCGCCCCGAGAGCGCGTACGCGTGACCCAGGGCGGTGGCCATGAACGGGAACATGGCAGGGATGCCCGCCGATCGACAGAGCGCGACGCCACGGTCGAGCACGGCGATGGCCCGGTCGAAGTCGCCCCGACGGACGCAGAGGAGCCCCATGCCGAGATAGGCGCTGACGAGCGCTCCCGGGTGGTTGACGGACTCGGCGATCTTGACCGCGTCCCCGGCGCGCCCGAGCCCGTCCGCGAACTCACCGAGCTCGGCCAAGGCCCACACGGACCACGTGCGGCTGGTGATGGCGCGGAAGGCGGCCTCGCTGAGCCGGTCACGGATCGGCTCGCTCTGCAACGCCACCTCGTTCCGCGTGAGCACTTCCACGGCCTCCCGGTAGTCGCCACGGGCGCAATAGGTCTGGCCGAGGTAGAGGTTCGCCGCGAGCTCCAGGCTCCGGTCGCCGAGCTTGGTGGCGGCGGCGCGGGCGCGCTCACCGGACTCGAGGGCGCCGTCGTGATTTCCGGTCAGCTGGAAGAGGTTGGCCAGGAAGGAAGAGGCCCGCCCGAGACGGCGCTGATCGCCGACGGCGAGGGCAAGGCGCTCGGCCTCTCGGAGGTGGTCGAGGATCGGCGCCAAGTCGCCGAGCGGGACGAGCGCGCTCCGGAGGTCGAACCGGAGGTCGATGGCCTGCTCGGTCGCCTGCGGGCCATCGGGGAGATGCTGGAGGCTGACCAGGGCCTGCTCGAAGTACGCAGCCGCCTCGCGAAAGGCGCAGCGCGAGGTCGCCCTCCTGCCCGCCTGCCGCAGATAGCGGAGCGCCTTGTCCCAGACTTCACCCCTGAAGGCGTGATGGGCGAGGCGGTCGACCTCCTCGGCGAGCCGATCGGGGTAGAGCCCCTCCATGACCTCGGCGATCCGCGTGTGGAGCGCGCGCCGGCGCTCGTTGAGGAGAGTGCCGTACGCCACCTCGTGCGTGAGCGCGTGCCGGAACGTGTACTCGAGGTCGGGGAAGAGCCGGGTCTCGTAGAGGAACTCGGAGGCCTGAAGCTGGGTCAGGCTCCGGCGCAGCCGGTCCTCGCTGGCATCGGCGATCGGCTCGAGGAGGACGAACGGCACATCCTTGCCGATGACCGAGGCCGCCTGGAGCACACGCTTGTCTTCGAGCGACAGCCGGTCGACGCGCGCCGCCAGGATCGCTCTGGCCGAAGCCGGCATCTGCACGCTCTCCAGCGCCTTCGCCAGTTGATACGCGCCGGGCCCGCCCGCCAGGAACCCGGTCTCGACGAGAGTCCTGACGCTCTCCTCGACGAAGAATGGGTTTCCCGCGGTTCGATCGATCAGCAGGCGCTTGAGCGGCGTGAGGCTTCGGTCGTCCCCGAGGAGCGCGCTCAGCAGTCCCTCGGCGCTCTCAGGCGACAAGGGGTCGAGGCGGAGCTGCCGGTAGTAGCTCTTCCCGCTCCACGTATGCTGGTACTCCGGGCGGTAGTTGACGAGGAGCAGGAGGCGCGCCGCCGGCACGCTCTCGACCAGGCTGTCGAGCAGCGCCTGGGTCTCGGCGTCGATCCAGTGCAGGTCTTCGAACAAGACGAGCAGTGGCTGCACCTGGCTTTCGCGGAGCAGCAACGCCTTGACGCCGTCCAGCGCGCGCTGACGGCGTTGTGGCGCCGCGAGCCGCTGCCAGTCGGCCTCCTCGACGGCGACGTCCAGGAGCCACAGAAACGCGGGCAGGGCGGGCTCGAGGACCCGGTCCAGCGCAAGCAGCTTGCCGGTGATCTTCTCGCGGATCTTGCGCGCGTCATCGCGCGGCTCGACCTGGAAGTAGACGCGGAGCAGGTCGATGATCGGCAAGTACGAGGTCGCCTTGCCGTAAGAGACGGAGCTGCTTTCCACGATCAGCCAGCCCTGGGTCCGGTGCGAGTGAACGAACTCCCAGTAGAGGCGAGACTTGCCGACGCCGGCCTCACCCACGATCGCGACGACCTGGCCATGGCCGGTGCGGGCCTGCTCGAGCGCCTGGCGCAGCTGCTCCAGTTCGGCGTCGCGCCCGACGAAGCGCGTCAGCCCCCGGGCGGCGGCGGCCTGCAGCCGCGACCGCACCGTGCTCGCTCCGACGAGCTCGTAGATCTCGATCGGGTGCTCCAGCCCCTTGACCGGCCGTGCCCCAAGCGGCTTCACCGCCACGAAGCCTTCGGCGAGACTCAGCGTGCCCGACGGGATGAGGATCGCCCCGGGCATCGCCATCTGTTCCATGCGCGCGGCCAGGTGCGTCGTCTGGCCGACGGCGGTGTAGTCCATGTGGAGGTCGCTGCCGATGGACCGCACGACCACCTCGCCGGAGTTCAAGCCGACGCGGATGTGAACGGGAACACCTGCGGTCCGGTGGACCTCCTCGGCGTACCGCTTCACCGACTCCTGCATTCTGAGGGCCGCGTAGCACGCCCTCACGGCGTGATCCTCGTGGGCCACCGGGGCGCCGAAGAGAGCCATGATCCCGTCGCCCATCACCTGATTGACCGTGCCTTCGTAGCGGTGGACCGCTTCCATCATGTGTTCGAGCACGGGATCGAGGAGCCGGCGCGCTTCCTCGGGATCGCGGTCGGCGAGCAACTCCATCGAGCCCTTCAGGTCGGCGAAGAGAACCGTGACGTGCTTGCGCTCGCCTTCGAGGGCGCTCTTCGAGGTGAGGA
Source organism: Candidatus Methylomirabilota bacterium (assembly GCA_038066295.1). GTDB lineage: Bacteria > Methylomirabilota > Methylomirabilia > Rokubacteriales > CSP1-6 > JACPCG01. Next base: position 6,329 of record JBBTPF010000003.1, read on the forward strand.
TCTTCTCCGCCAGGTGCTTCGGGGTGTAGGTCTCGGGTGCCGCGAACCGAGGCGCCAGGGCCGGAGCGACCCGAGCCGGAGCCGCGGCGACGTCGAGCGGTCGTCCGCACTCGTTGCAGAACCGGCTGCCCGGGGCGTTGGGTTGACTGCAGCCCGAGCAGATCAGCTCGAGCCGCGCGCCGCACCCGTTACAGAATTTCGCCTTTGGAGGATTGTCCTCCTGGCACCGGGGACACTTCATGCCCACTCAGTTGCAGGCCTCGAAGAGCCCCGCGGCGCCCTGGCCGCCGCCGATGCACATCGTCACGACGCCGTAGCGCGCCTTCCGCCGCAGCATCTCGTTGGCGATCGTGCCGACCAGGCGCGAGCCCGTCATGCCGAACGGGTGGCCGATCGAGACGGAGCCGCCGTTGACGTTGAGCTTCTCCGGGTCGAGGCCGAGCCGGTCGCGGCAGTAGACGACCTGCGAGGCGAACGCCTCGTTCAGCTCCCACACGTCGATGTCCGAGATCTTGAGCCCGTGGCGCCCGAGGAGCTTCGGCACCGCGAACACGGGGCCGATCCCCATCTCGTCCGGATTGCAGCCGGCGATCGCGAAGCCGCGGAAGACGAGCTTCGGCCGGATGCCGAGCGCCTTGGCGCGGTCCATGGACATGACGAGCGTGGCGCTGGCGCCGTCCGAGAGCTGCGAGGAGTTGCCCGCCGTCACCGTGCCCTGGCCCGAGTCCTTGTCGAAGACGGGCGGGAGCTTCAGCAGGCCCTCGAGCGTCGTGTCGGCCCGGTTGCACTCGTCCTTCTCGCAGTAGTACGGCTCCTGGCCGGCGACCTCGCCCGTCTTCTTGTCGAGGATGCCGCGCGTGACGTGCATCGGCGCCAGCTCCTCCTTGAAGAAGCCCTCCTGCTGGGCGCGCGCCGTCCGCTGCTGGGAAAGGAGCGAGTAGCGGTCCTGGGCCTCGCGGCTGATCTTGTAGCGCTTGGCCACGACCTCCGCGGTGTCGCCCATGACCATGTAGACGCCGGGGTGGTGCTCCTGTACCCACGGGTTCGGGCTCGTGTCCCGCTGCATCATCGTGATCGACTCGACGCCGCCGCCGAACATCACGTCGGCGCCGTCGTTGATGACGTAGTTCGCCGCGATCGCGATCGCCTGAAGTCCCGAGGAGCAGAAGCGGTTCACCGTGAGCCCGCCGACGCTCGTGGGCAGGCCCGCGCGCAGCGCGGAGACGCGCGCGATGTTGTGGCCCTGCGCCCCGTGGGGCTGGCCGCAGCCGAGAATGACGTCCTCGACCTCCTTCGGATCGAGCTGCGGCACCTTGCCGAGGACGTCCTTGATGCAGTGGGCGGTGAGGTCGTCCGGCCGCGTCAGGTTGAACGAGCCGCGGAACGACTTGGCGAGCGGGGTGCGGGAGCTGGCGACGATGACGGCTTCACGCATGATGGTCTCCTTGTGCGAGCAGGTCAGATGGCCGCGACGGCCATGATCTCGACCAGGTACCTGGGCGACGCCAGGCGCGCCTCGACCGTGGCGCGCGCCGGCGTGTTCGCCTTGTCCACCCAGGCGTCCCAGGCGGCGTTCATGTCATTGTACGTCGCCATGTTGGCGAGGTAGACCGTGGCGGAGAGGAGCTTCGACTTTCCGCTGCCGACGGCGGCGAGCGTCTCGTCGATCTTCTTCAGGATCTGCTCGGTCTGGCCCTTCGTGTCCGCCGCGGGGTCGCCGGCCACCATGCCGGCCAGATAGACGGTGTTGCCGTGGACGACGGCCTGGGAGAGCCGCTGGCCGACGCCGTGACGCCTGACGCTCATCGCTCGGTCCTTTCCGGTGAGGGGATGGCAGCCCCGGTAGTATACTGCCGCGGCAGGCGACCGGGATGACGAAGCTCCAGCTCACTGTCAACGGCCGGCGGACGACCATCGAGGCCCCACAACCTCTCAGCCCCGCGCGAGCAGCACGGCGCCCGAGACGAAGAGCAGCGCGAACACGATCCGCCGGAAGCGGACGTGGTCCACCCGGTTGAAGAGGGCGACACCGAGGGCGACGCCGACGATCGCCGGGACGGCGAACACGGCGGTCAGGCGCCAGACCTCGCGCGTGAGGAGCCCCGCCCACCAGTAGCCCGCGAGGATCACCACCTGGTTCACGACGAAGAAGGCCTGGACGTTCGCCTTGATCGTCCGCGGGCTCCAGCCCTGCGTCGTCGCGTAGAGGATCACCGGCGGCCCCGGCGTGCCCACGGCGCCGCCGATCGCGCCCGCGAGGACGCCCGTGCCGAGCCCCCACCCGCGCCCCGCGAGACGGTCGGGATAGAGGCCGCGCCACTCGAGGAGCACGGCGACGAGGAGCATGAGACCGATCAGCCGGTTGAGCGCGCTCGCCGGAAGGCTGGCGAGCGCCCAGACGCCGAGCGGCGTGCCGACGATCGTGCCGATGACGAGATCGGCGACGCCCCGCGGCAGGAAGTCTCGCCGGAGCGGAACGAAGATCGCGAGCGCGAAGGCGGCGGCGTAGATCGTCACGACGGCGACGGCCGTGGCGGGGGGCATGAGGAACGGCAGAAAGGCGAGCGAGACGAGGCCGATGCCGAAGCCGGTGAGCCCCATCACGAAGCTCGCGACCGCGACAACCAGCGCGCCGAGCGCCCAGACGAAGGAGTTTATGTCGTCGGATCCACGAGCACCTTCATGACGGGCCCGCCGGCGAGCGCCTGCTCCATCCCGCGCTGGAGCTCCTCGATCGGGATCGTGTGGCTCACGAGCGGCGTCACGGGGACACTGCCGGAGGCGGCGAGGCGGATCGCCTCCTCCCAATCCTCGCGGGCGTACAGGCGGCTCCCGTGCATGACGAGCTCGCGGGCGAACATCTGGTAGAGGTTCACCGGGATCGGCTCGGCGTGGATCGCGACGATGCTGACCGTGCCCCAGACGCGCACGACGTCGGTGACGAGGCGCGCGGCGGCGGGGTTGCCCGTGACCTCGAACGCGACGTCCACGCCCGTGCCGCCGGTCCAGTCGTTCGTGAACCGCACGACGTCGATGTCGAGGCCGACGGTCTCGAGACCGAGCGCCTCCACGAGGCCGATTCTGAACGGGTTCACTTCGACCACGGCCACGCGCGCGCCGCGCGTCCGGGCCACGAGCGCGATGAGGGCGCCGATGGGGCCGCCACCGAAGACGAGGGCGGTGTCCCCCGCCTGGACCTGGGCGCGGCGCACGTCGTGGGTGGCGACGGCGAGCGGCTCGATGAGCGCCGCGTCGTCGTCGGCGAGCGTCGCAGGGACTTTCAGCAGCCGCGCGGCGGGCACGGTGCAGTACTCGCGCATGCCACCCGGGAGCTCCACGCCGATGATCTTGAGCGCGTAGCAGAGGTAGGAGGCGCCCATCGCGCAGGCGCGGCAGGTCCCGCAGAACCAGAGCGGCTCGAACACGACGCGGTCGCCTCGCGCGACACCGCTCCCCGCGGGCGCCTCGACGACTTCGGCGAGGACCTCGTGGCCGATCACGCCGCCCATCGGCACGCGGTGGTCGAGGTGGCCCTGGAAGATATGAAGGTCCGTCCCGCAGATGCCGACCCGGCGGACGCGCAGCAACGCCTCACCCGGTCCGGGCGCCGGCACCGGCGTCTCACCGATCGTGAACGTCCGCGAGCCCCGATAGAAGGCGGCGCGCATCGCAGGAGCAGGCGGCGCGCGGCGCCTCAGGCGCGCGCGACCGGTCCCGCGCCGGCGAGCGTGCGGGCCAGCTCGATCTCGCCGAAGTGGGTCATGCCGTGGGTGACACAGATCTGGCCGAGCGCCTGGATCGCCGGCATGTCGCCGAGCGGCTTGACCGTCACGATCCTGTCGAGCGTCGCCGCGTCGGTCCTGGCGAGGAACTCGTCGGTGCTCGCCCAGACCTTCTGCAGGTACTCCTTGAAGAGCTGGACGTCCTTGATCCTGAGCGCCTGCGCCTCGGCGGTCGGCATCCCCGTGCCCTGCGCCACCGGCGGGAGCCCGAGCTTCTCGGCGTAGCCGCCCTCCGACCAGACCGTCGGCCGCCGGTCCTGGAGCACGTAGCGCACGACGTTGTCCTCGGTTCGCGCGTAGTGCCAGAGCCCCCAGGCGATCGTGTTCGCCTTCGGATGGCCGCCCGGCAGCGTGTGGAGCTGCTCGGGCGTGAGGTCCTCGAGCGAGCGGTCGAGCCCGCGGTGCAGGCGCTCGAGCTCCGCGTGGAGGAACTGGGCGAGCGTCAGCATGTCGTGCGCTCCTTGGCCGGTCCGGCGCCTACTGGACCCGCGAGTAGCCCTGCGCGGTCATGCAGTCGCTGAAGGCGCCGGTCTGGCGCACCTCGAGGACCGCGGTCCGGGCCACGTCGAACAGACCGCCCAGCACGAGATCGGGCCCGGGCCCGATCTCGGAGGCCTGCCGCGCGCAGTCGATCTCGACCGCCGTCACCTGCTGGAACATCGCGTCGGGCTTCTTCCACCCCGTGCCGCCGAGGTCGAAGGCGCAGCCCGCGAGCAGCGCCGCCGCCGCCACCACGATCGCGAGTCTCATCGTCGCTCCCTGCGCGGCCGTGTGTCGCTCCGGGCTCGCGCGGGGCCTATTCTAGCGCACGCGGCCCGTAAGAACGGGATCGCGACTGAGAGCGTGAGCAACTATCGGCCGCTGAGGTGATCGGCCGACAGGAAGGC
>JBBTPF010000004.1:0-9956 GCA_038066295.1 Candidatus Methylomirabilota bacterium
CCTGGAGCCGGGTCCGCGCCGGGCCTGCTCCCGTCACCTCGTAGACCTCCACCGCGTCAGCCAGCCCCTTCACCGGCACGGGGCCGAGCGGCTTGACGGCGACGTAGCCTTCCACCAGCTCCAGGGTCGCTGGCGTCAGGAGAATGCTACCCGGGCTGGCGAACTGCTCCATCCGCGCCGCCAGGTGAGTGGTCTGTCCCACAGCGGTGTAGTCCATGTGCAGGTCGCTACCGATCGCTCTCACGACCACTTCGCCCGAGTTGAGTCCGACACGAATCTGCACGTTCACACCGTGCGCACGGCGCGCATCCTCCGCGTATCGCTTTACCAGTTCCTGCATCCGCAGCGCCGCATAGCACGCCCGCACGGCGTGGTCCTCATGGGCAATCGGGGCGCCGAAGAGCGCCATGATGCCGTCGCCCATGACCTGGTTCACGGTACCCTCGTAGCGGTGGACCGCCTCCATCATGCGTTCCAGGACCGGGTCCAGGATCTTTCGGGCCTCTTCCGGGTCCCGGTCGGCGAGCAGCTCCATCGAGCCCTTGAGGTCGGCGAAGAGCACCGTGACTTGCTTGCGCTCGCCCTCGAGCGCAGCCCTGGACGTGAGGATGCGCTCAGCGAGGTGCTTGGGGATGAATGAGCTCGCGGATCCAAAATTCTCACGGATCTGACCTGGCCCTGGAGCGGCGCCCAGCGACTGGCCGCACTTCTTGCAGAACTTGTGGGCTGGCGCATTGGCAGCACCGCACTGTCTACAGACGCTCGCCAGTTTCGCTCCGCAATCCGGGCAGAAGTCCGCGTCGGGCGGAACCGCCTGCTGGCAGCGTGGGCACGTCATGCCGGGGCCTCCCAGCGAGCCGGGCGCGGTCGACGACAGCGACACGAGGATAGAGGGGTGCCCTTGGGACGTCAACGGCAGGTCGTGGCGGAGCTTGGCCTTCTCGCTCGGGCCGGTCGGATACCTGCTTCGGCAAGCCGGCCTGACTACAAGAGTTTCTCCATGATGATCGTATCCGCCCACTGGCCGTCGAGCTGGCCCTGCTCGCGGTAGATCCCGACGGTGCGGAAGCCGAGCTTCTCGTAGAGCGCCATGCCGCCCGTGTTGGTCGGGAAGGCGGAGAGGACCATCTTGTGGAAGCCGTGCTCGCGGGCGAGCTCGATCAGCCGCTCGAGCACGACACGGCCCACACCCTTGCCGCGCCAGGCGCGCTCGACGTAGACGGAGAAGTCGGCGACGAAGCGATAGGCCTCGCGCGCGTTGAAGACGTTCAGGCTGCCCCAGCCGACGATCTCACCGGCCGCGTTCTCCGCGACGATGACGGGGTGGCGGGGGCTCCGGCCCGCGAACCACTGGCGGCGCTCCTCGGGCGCGCGCAGCTCCGTCTCGAGCGTGGCGACGCGGTCCTCGATGCCCTGGTTGTAAATGCGGCAGAGGGCCTCGGCGTCGGCCGCCGTGGCGAGCCGCATACGATACGCGGTCATGCCAGCTCGCGGCAGTCCAGCCGCCCGTCCTTCTGTAGCTGCGCGAACTCCTCGAGCGTCCGCCGCACGCCGTCGTCGAAGGAGGTCCGCGGCGCCGGGCCGAGGTCGCGCTGGTAGCCGGCGTCGTCCAGCGCGTCGGCGAAGGGCATGGCCGGCTCGGCGTGGGAGAGGAGCCCGTTGGCCGCCGGGCAGGCCTCCTCGATCACGCGCACGACCTCCGCGATGGCGATGGACTCGCCGTGCAGGTTGTACACGCGCGCGCCGTCGAGCGTCGAGTCGGCGGCGGCGAGGAGGGCGCGGGCGACGTCCTCCACGAAGATCAGGTCGGTGGCACCCCCGTAGGGGATGCGGTAGGTCCGGCCGAGCACCGCCGCCTTCATGCCCAGCGTGGGCGCCGCCGTCACCCCGAAGTCGCGCCCGGGGCCGTAGACCGAGAGCGGGCGGAAGCCCATCGAGGGGACCCGGTGCTCCTCCCAGTAGATCCGCGCCGTCTCCTCGTTGGCGACCTTGTAGACGCCATAGTGGGTGGCGGGGAGCCGCGGCGCATCGTCCTTGATCGGGCCTGGCGGGTAGAGGCTCGGAGGGCCGAAGACCGCGGCGGAAGAGGCGTAGACGACGCGCTCGACGCCGCCCTCGCGCGCGGCCTCGAAGACGTTCGCCGTGCCGACGACGTTGACGCGCGCGCCCCCCGAGGGGTCCTGGCGGCAGAGCGGAACCTGCCAGGCCGCCAGATGGATGACGCGGCGGATCCGGTGCTCCTTCACGACGCGGACGACCGCCTCGCGATCCGCGATGTCGCCGCGCACCGCGACGATGCGGCTCGCCACGTCGGGCGCGACGATCATCCGCATGCGCCACGGGTCGTCGCCGAGGTCGAAGAGGACGGGGCGCTCGCCCGCGGCGAGCAGTCCGCGTACCACCCACGCGCCGATACAGCCGAACGCTCCGGTCAGCAGGGTGGCCACGAATCGAGACCATACCACAGCAACGCCGACGCACCCGTCCCACTGTATCGCTTCGTGCTCTCTTGACCCATGCGACGCACGCCTTCTATATTCCGGTCGCACGGAGCAATCAGATGGCGGTCTGGGTGATTCTTCTCTCGGTCTGTGCCGCTGGCCTCATCGGGGGCTGCTCAACGCGTTCTTCGCCCACGAAGGGTTCGTTCTGTGGCGCTTGGAGCGCCTCCCGGATGGACGCAGGATCTGGCGGCCGGGCTTCCTCGGTAATATGATGGTCGGTGCGGTGGCCGCGCTGGTGATGGCAACACTGTACAGCCCGCGGGATCAGTTCCGATCGGGGTGTTGCCGACTGCCACGGGCCATCCGCTGACTCTCGGCGCTCTGGCCGGCGCGCTCTTGGCCGGGATCGGTGGTGCACGGCTGCTGACGAACGAGGTCGATCGTCGGCTGGCGCACGTGACCGAGGAGCGGCTGGTCAGACTCATCGACGAATGGACGAGGACCGAACGGAGGTGAGCCGAGGATGGGAGTGACAGCCGCGGAAGGCGTAGCGGGGAAGAAGACGAAGGAAGAGCTGCTAGACCGTGCCGGGGTCCTCATCGAGCGGCTCAGAGCCGCGCGGACCGCCGAAGCCGTGCACATCGTATTCGATCTGGAAGCGGTGATGAAGGAACTGCTCGCGATGAAGGAGGCCAAGGCCGAATCGAGTCCGGAGTCGCGCCGAGGCTGAACTTCGTCCCCGTATCATCGCCCGCGCTCCTCCTCTATAATGCCCCCCGTGTTCCAGAGCGAGCGGTTCTTCCGCGAGGCGTGGCCGCAGATCTCCCAGGCGTTCGAGTCGCCCATGGACGCGGCGAGCGACGTCCAGTGGATCACCGGCCTGGCGGCTCTCGAGCCGGGCGCCCGCGTGCTGGATGCCCCGTGCGGCTTCGGCCGCCACTCGATCGAGCTGGCGCGTCTGGGCTACCAGGTCACGGGCGTGGACTTCAACGAGACCGAGCTGGAGCGGGCCCGCGCGGCCGCGCGCGAGGCCGGGGTGAGCCCGACCTTCGTGTGCCAGGACATCCGCGACATGGAGTTCGCGGGCGAGTTCGACCTCGCGGTGAACCTCTTCAGCTCGATCGGCTACTTCTCCGACGACGAGGACCGCCTCGTGCTCGACCGCTTCTGGCGAGCGCTCAGGCCGGGCGGGGTGTTCGTCGTGGACACGCGGAACCGGGATCAGCTCGTGCGCTCGCTCCCGCCGGAGGAACGCAAGCGCGTCAACGGCTGGACGCTCCGCATCGAGAACGAGTTCGATCCCGCGACGAGCCGGTGGCGCGCGCGCTGGTTTCGCCTCAAGCGCGCCTCCGCGAAGGCGAAGGAGGGCGCGCAAGAGCTGATCGGCGAGAGCGAGATCCGGCTCTACTCGGCCCACGAGCTGTCGGCAATGCTGCGCCCCGAGCGGTGGGCGCGCGTCGAGCTGTACGGGGGGCTCGACGGCACGCCCTTCTCGCTCGACGCCCCGCGCCTCGTCCTCGTCGCCTCGAAATGATGGCAGCGAACCGACCGAAAGGAGACTGCTTCCATGACCGCTGACTCGCGTCCCCTGGTCGTGCTGGCCGGCCCCGTCCACCCCGACGGCAAGGCGCTTCTGGAGACGGAAGCGCGGGTCGTCGTCTGCGACGACGAGAGCGAGGCCGGGCTGGTGACGGCCGCCGCCGAGGCCCAGGGGATCCTGTTCCGGATCAAGCCGCGATGCACCGAGAGCCTGATGGCGGGCTGCAAGAGGCTCAAGGTCGTCGGAAGGCATGGAGTCGGGCTCGACACGGTGGATATCCCGGCGGCGACCCGGCTCGGCGTGGCCGTCGTGCACGCGCCGGGCTCGAACTCGCAGGCGGTCGCCGAGCACGCGCTGATGCTCATGCTGATGTGCGCCAAGCGCGCGCTCCAGATCGACAAGGCGACGCGCGCGGGCGACTGGAGCATGAAGCAGCTGACCGGGAACGCCGGGAACGTCGAGCTCGCCGGCCGGACGCTTGGCATCGTCGGTGTCGGCAACATCGGCCGGCGCGTGGCGAAGTTCGCCGGCGCCCTCGGCATGACGGTCCTCGGCTACGACAAGTACGTGCCCGATGACGAGGTCCGCCGCCGGGGCGCCGAGCCCCAGGCGAGCCTCGAGGCGCTCCTGCCCCAGGCGGACGTCCTCACGTGCCACACGCCGCTCACACCCGAGACGAAGCACATGATCAACGCGAAGACGCTCGCGCTCCTCAAGCGGGGGGCGATCTTCGTCAACACCTCGCGCGGCCCGGTGCAGGAGGAGCGTGCGCTTTTCGAGGCGCTGACGCGCGGCCATCTCGCGGCCGCGGGCCTCGACGTCTTCGAGGAGGAGCCGACGCCGCTCGACAACCCGGTCCTCAACCTCCCGAACGTCGTGTGCTCCTCGCACGTCGCCGGCGTCACGCTCGAGGCGAACCGTCAGATGGCCATGCAGGTCTCCGGCGAGATGCTGCGCGTGCTGCGCGGCGAGCGGCCAAACGTGCTCGTCAACCCGGACGTGTGGCCGCGCCTCGGCCAGAGGTAGAATGCGCGTATGCCCATCGACGCGCGCCATCCGCGGGAGATTCGCCGGGACATCCGGCAGGGCAAGCTGGCGGGGATCACGGCGGGTCTCGGCCAGAACTTCGTCCAGGCGAACCTCGCCGTGCTGCCAAGAGACTTGGCCTACGACTTCCTGCTCTTCTGCCAGCGCAACCCGCGGCCGTGCCCGTTGCTCGAGGTGACCGACGTGGGCTCGCCCGAGCCCGTCGGTGTCGCGCCGGGTGCGGACTTGCGCACCGACATCCCGAAATACCGGATCTACAGGGACGGCGTCCTCGCCGACGAGGTGACCGACGCGACGCCCTACTGGCGCGACGACCTCGTCGCCTTCCTGCTCGGCTGCTCGTTCACCTTCGAGTGGGCGCTGCTGGAGGCGGGGATCCGGCTCTGGCATCTGGAGCAGGGGCGGAACGTCGCGATGTGGCGGACGTCCGTGCAGTGCCGGCCGGCGGGCGCCTTCCACGGGCCCATGGTCGTCTCGATGCGCCCGATCGCCGCCGCCGAGCTTTCGAAAGCGGTCACCGCGAGCGCGCGCTTCCCCGGCGCCCACGGCGCGCCCGTCCACATCGGCGATCCCGCGGCGATCGGCATCGAGGACATCACGCGCCCCGACTGGGGCGACCCGCAGAAGTTCAGGCCGGGGGACGTGCCGGTCTTCTGGGCGTGCGGCGTCACGCCCCAGGCCGTCGCGCTCGCCTCCAAGCCGTCGTTCATGATCACGCACAGCCCGGGGCACATGTTCATCACCGACCTGCCGAACTCCGCCCTCGCGGCGTTGTGATGACGGAGACGATACGGCGTCGGGTGGGTGGCGGGGGAGCGCCCTGAGGTTCCTGCCCGCGGGGGATCTTGCCGTCTGCGTCGAGCTCGGCGAGGAGATCAGCGTCGAGGTGAATACGCGCGTGCGCGCCCTCGAGTTCCTGATCCAGCAGAAGGGCCTGACGGGCGTCGTCGAGACGGTCCCGACGTTCCGATCGCTCCTCGTCTACTACGACTCGCGCGCGGTCGGCTTCCAGGCGCTCTGCGCCGCGATCGCCGAGCTCGTCCCGCAGGCCTCGGCGGCGACCCTGCCGCCGTCGCGGAGGGTCGAGCTGCCCTGCTGCTACGACACGGAGCTCGGGCTCGATCTCGAGGCGGCGGCGCGGCGGCTCGAGCTCCCGATCCCGGAGCTGGTCAGGCTCCACAGCGAGGCCGAGTATCTGGTCTACTTCATCGGCTTTACGCCCGGGCTTCCGTACATGACCGGCATGCCCGAGCGGATCCAGCTCCCGCGTCTCGAAACGCCGCGCACGAAGGTGCCCGCTTCGAGCGTCGGCATCGGCGGCATCCAGTGCTGCGTCTACTCCGTCGAGAGCCCGGGCGGCTACTGGATCCTCGGCCGCACGCCGCTCCGCCTCTACGACCCGGAAGCGCCGGATCCGATTCTGCTCCGTCCCGGTGACCGCGTGAGCTTCCGCCCCATCGACCGCCGCGAATTCGACCGGATCCTCGCCCAGGTCGAGGCGCGGACCTACACGCCGGTGATCGCGTGACGGTCCGCATCCTCGACGCCGGACCGCTCACCACGGTGCAAGATCTCGGCCGCAGCGGCCGCCTCCGGTACGGCATCCCTCCTTCCGGTCCCGTGGACCGCGAGTCGTTCCTGCTGGCCAACCGTCTCGTCGGCAACGATGACACGGCGGCGGGTCTCGAGTGCACGTACATGGGGCCGCGCTTCCAGGTGGATCGGGCGTGCGCGATCGCCGCGACGGGCGCGGCGGCGCCCGTGACGGTGAACGGCGCACCGGCGCCACGCTGGACGACGATCGTGCTCCGCGCGGGCGACAAGGTCCGTGTCGGGGCCCCGAGGGCGGGGGTGCTCAGCTACATCGCGTTCTCCGGCGGGCTCGACGTGCCCGTGGTCCTCGGGTCGCGTTCGACGTACGTGCGAGGGCGCCTGGGCGGCCTCGAGGGACGCGCGCTGCGCCAGGGCGACGTCCTGAACGTGCTCGATGGCCCGCCGCCCGTGGTGCGCTCGCTCGCGGCGCCGCCGCCGGTCGGCGGTGAGGAGGAGACGATCGTGCGCGTCGTCCTCGGGCCGCAAGCGGACCGCTTCACCGACGAGGGCATCCGGACGTTTCTCGGCTCGGCGTACGAGATGACGCAGCAGTCCGACCGCATGGGCGCGCGCCTCCGGGGCCCGCGCATCGCGCACACGCGCGGCCACGACATCGTCTCGGACGGCATCGCGCTCGGCTCGATCCAGGTGCCGGGCGACGGCCAGCCGATCGTGCTGCTCGTGGACCGGCAATCCACCGGAGGCTACACGAAGATCGCCACCGTGTGCTCGTTCGACATCGGGCGCATCGGACAGGTGAAACCCGGCCAGACACTCCGCTTCCGCGTGGTGACGGTGGACGAGGCGCACCGGCTGCTGCGAGAATCGGACGCGTCCCTCGACGGGATCGCGATAGAGGAGACCGCATGAGCATCGACAAGGAGCTTGCCGAGTACACCGCGAAGACCGCCCGCTCGCGCGCCCTGCACGAGGAAGCGCTGGCGGTCATGCCCGGCGGCAACAGCCGCACCACGACCTTCTTCGATCCGTACCCGTTCTACATCCAGCGCGGGCAGGGCGCCCACGTCTGGGATGCGGACGGGAACGACCGGCTCGACTTCAACGGCAACTACACGAGCCTGATCCTGGGCCATGCGCCGCCGGAGGTCGTGAAGGCCGTGCAGCAGGCGGCCGAGCAGGGCCTGTCGTTCCCCGGGCCGACGGAGCACGAGGTGCGGCTCGCCGAGCTCCTCAAGCGGCGCGTACCGTCCGTCGAGAGCGTGCGCTTCACCAACTCGGGCACGGAGGCCACCATGAATGCCGTGCGGCTCGCGCGCGCGTTCACCGGCCGCCCGAAGATCGCGAAGTTCGAGGGCGCGTACCACGGCACCCACGACTGGGTGATGGTGAGCGTGAGCGGCGACCCGAAGGCGGGCGGGAGCCGAAAGCGCCCGAAGTCGGTCGCGTGGTCGGCGGGGATCCCGCCCGCCGTCCTCAAGCACACGGTCGTCCTGCCGTGGAACGACACCGAGGCGTGCGAGCAGATCCTCGAGGCGGAGGCGGCGCAGCTCGCGTGCGTCATCGTCGACCCGCTCATGTGCAACGCCGGCCTGTTGGCGCCGGCGGAGGGATTCCTCCAGCGCCTGCGCGCCGTGAGCGAGCGCCACGGCATCGTCCTGATCTTCGACGAGGTGATCTCGTTCCGCGTCGCGTGGGGCGGCGCCCAGGAGCGCCTGGGCCTCCGGCCCGACCTCACGACCTTCGGCAAGATCATCGGCGGCGGCCTCCCGGTGGGTGCCTTCGGCGGCCGCGCGGACATCATGAACTTCTACGACCCGCGGCGCGGCGGCGCCCGCATCAGCCACGGCGGGACGTTCAACGCGAACCCGGTGACGATGGCCGCGGGCGTGGCCACGCTTGGCGCGCTGACACCCGAGGCGTACGCGCACCTGGACGCGCTGGGCGAGCGGCTCCGCGGCGGCGTCACGCGCCTGCTCGCCGCGACGCGGCGCAAGGGCCAGGTGTCGGGCGCGGGCTCGCTCTTCTGGCTCCACTGGACGACCGAGCCGCTCGTCGATTACCGCTCGGCGCGCCCCAGGGACGCCGAGGCGCCGATGCGGGTCTTCCTCGGGCTCCTCAACGAGGGCGTCCTCCTCACGCAGCGGGGCCTGGGCGCCTGCTCGCTCGCGATGACCGACACGGACGCGGATCGCCTCGTCAACGCGCTGGCCCGCGTGTTAGCGAGAGCGTAATCTGCCCGGACGTCGGGCGCGGTGGCGCGCCGACCGCGAAAGGGAAAAATGACGAAGTCCATCGACCTCAACTGCGACATGGGCGAGAGCTACGGGCGCTGGACCCTCGGCGCCGACGCCGAGATCATGCCCTTCATCACCTCCGCGAACGTGGCGTGCGGTTACCACGGCGGCGACCCACACGTGATGCGCCGGACCGTGGAGCTGGCGCTCAGGCACGGTGTCGCCGTCGGCTCGCACCCCGGGCTGCCCGATCTCATGGGCTTCGGCCGCCGCGTGATGGACGTGACGCCCCAGGAGATCAAGGACTACCTGTGCTATCAAACCGGCGCGCTGCGGGAGTTCGTCAGTGTGGCGGGCGGCCGGCTCCAGCACATGAAGCCGCACGGGATCCTCTACAACATGATGGAGAAGGACGAGGCGCTCGCCGTCGCCGCGGGCGAGGCGGCGCTCGAGTCCGGCGGCAAGGAGCTGATCCTGATGACGGCCGCCTCCGGCAAGTACGACGCCGCCTGCCGCAAGCGCGGCGTCCGCGTGGCCTCCGAGGGCTTCGCCGACCGCGCCTACAACGTGGACTGCACGCTGGTCTCGCGCAAGATCGCCGGCTCGCTCATCACCGACCCCGCTGCCGCCGCCGCGCAGGCGGTGCGGATGGCGACGGAGGGCAAGGTCCGCACGATCGACGGCGTCGAGATCGACATCGCCGTCCAGACGATCTGCTGTCACGGCGATACGCCGGGCGCCCCGAAGATCGTGCGGGCGGTGCGCGAGGCGCTCGAGAAGGCCGGCTGCCAGGTGAAACCGCTGCGGGAGTGGCTGCCCGAAGCATGACCGCGCGCCGGGCGCGGATGGCGCACTCCGGAGGAGGTGGCAGGTGAAGCGAGAACTGTCCGCTGTGCTCGTCACGATGATGCTCGCGGGCTGCGCGTCGTCGCAGCCCTCCGTCGCGGTGTACCCGGCCAAGGGCCAGAGCGCCGCGCAGCAGGCGAAGGACGACGGCGAGTGCCAAGGGTGGGCGAAGCAGCAGTCCGGCTACGATCCGGCGACCGAGACCGCCAAGGGCGCGGGCATCGGCGCCGTGGTCGGCGCCGTCGGCGGCGCGGCGGTCGGCGCCGCGGTCGGCGCGGCGACGGGCACCGG
>JBBTPF010000005.1:0-3892 GCA_038066295.1 Candidatus Methylomirabilota bacterium
TCAGCCCGAGGTTGTGACGCCACGATAGTCCCAGCACGGCGGTCGCCGCGGCCGAGGGCATGAGCCGGCACACGCTCGAGCTGTTCCAGCGCTGGAAGCCGGAGGAAGTGGTGATGTGGTGCCCGTCGTGCATCTGGTTCTACGACGAGGTGCTGCAGGCCGACACGCCCTTCCCCGTCCGTCACGCGACCGAGTTCCTCATGAGCCGGCTCCCCGAGCTCGCCTTCACGCAGTCCGTCAGCGCCACCGTCGCGCTCCACTACCACGTGCAGAGCGAGCCCCGCCGGCGCGAGGGCGCGGCGGGCCGCCGGCTCCTCGAGGCGGTGCCGGGGCTCCGCGTGGTCCCGCTCGAGCCCGACCCGCGCCTGGGCCGGATCTGCGCCGAGTTCATGCAGGCGGAGCTCGGCCGGACGGTGTGGGACGGGATCATCCGCGACGAGATCGAGCGCGCCCGCGCGGCCGGCGCCGGCACGCTCGCCACGATCTACCACGGCTGCCAGCGCCTGATCTGCGGCTTCGAGGCCGAGGGGCGGATCGCGGTCGAGCACTACCTGTCGGTCTTCGGGCGCGCGCTCGGCATCGAGTTCGAGGACACGTACAAGAAGTACCGGCTGTGGGCCGACCCGGAGCGCGTGCTGGAGGACGCCGCACCCTGCGCGCGCGCGAGCGGGGTGGACCCC
The DNA here is from genome assembly GCA_038066295.1 of Candidatus Methylomirabilota bacterium. Lineage (GTDB taxonomy): Bacteria > Methylomirabilota > Methylomirabilia > Rokubacteriales > CSP1-6 > JACPCG01. The sequence goes on from JBBTPF010000005.1 coordinate 681, forward strand.
GCCCGCGCACGGCGCTTCGTCGAGGAGACGTTCGGAGGGCGTCAGCGCGCGGACTGGATGTAGAAGGTGCCGGTCGCGACGGCGACGAGCGCGCCGCCGTCGGCGAGGACGCGTGCCTCGAGGAAGCCGGTGCGCCTGGTGCGCGCGACGACCGACGCCTGCGCGGCGAGCTCGCCGGAGGTCACCGGCGCCAGGTAGTTGATCTTGATCTCGAGCGTCGTGCAGCTCTGGCCGCGCTCGAGCGCGCTGAACAGCGCGGCGCCTATCGCGGTGTCTGCGAGGCTGTAGATCACGCCGCCGTGGGCGACGCCGTTCGGGTTCATGTGGTCCTCGCGCACCGTCAGCGCGAAGCGCGCGCGGCCACCTCCCATCGAGACCCGGCGGATCCCGAGGGTGCGCGCCAGCGCTCCCGGGCCGGAGCCGGAGCGTCCCCCGGTCACTTGAACGACGGGTCGATGCGCGCGTCGATGAGATAAGGTCCGCCGCTCGCGAGCGCCCGGCCGAGCGCCGCCGCGATGTCCGGCGCCTTCTCCACCCGTTCGCCGGGGACACCGAGCGCTTTCGCCAGGCCGACGAAGTCGATGAGCGGGCGGTCGAGGTCCATCGCGACGTAGCGGTCGTCCTCGGCCGAGAAACCCTTCAGCGCGCGCGTCCGCTGCTTGAGGATCCGGTACGACGCGTTGTTGAGGATGACGTACACGACCGCGAGCCCCTCGTGCGCCGCGGTCCAGAGCGCCTGGTTCGTGTACATCGCGCTGCCGTCGCCGACGAGGGCCAGCACCGGCCGCCCCGGCAGCGCGAGCTTCACGCCGAGGGCGGCGGGGAGGCCCCAGCCGATGCCGCCGCCGCGGAGGGCGAAGAAGCTCTTCGGGTCGGCGCACGTGAAGAAGTGGCGCACGCCCAGGGAGGAGGAGATGGACTCGTCGACGATCACGGCGCCGGCGGGGACGCTCTTCGCAAGCTCGTGGACGAGCGTGAGTGCCGACATCGGCGCCTGCGCGGCCTCGGCCTCGGCGCGGCGCGCCAGCTCGGCGCGCTCCGCGGCGAAGGCGGCGGCGACCGCCTCCTTGCGCCTGGCGGCGTGCGGGTGCCCCTGCTTGCCCGTTTCGCGTCGCAGAGCCTCGCTGAGCTCGGGCAGTGTGGCCTTGGGCTCGCCGAGGATCGCCACGGCGGCGGGGTAGTTCTTCCCCAGCTCCCACGGGTTCACGTCCAGGTGGACGACGGTGAGCCCCGGCGGCATCGGATCCACGTCGTCGGGCAGGGAGAGCGTGAAGAGGTCGCCGCCCACGGAGAAGAGCAGGTCGTGGCGCATGAGCGCGGCGCGGATCGGCGGGCCGAGGCGTGGCATGGCGCCCGCATAGAGCGGGTGGGTGAACGGGAAGCTGCACGTGCTCGCGACGCCCTCGGTGATGACGGGGCAGCCGACCAGCTCCGCCAGCTCGACCAGCTCGGCGAGGGCGTCGCCGTGGGCGACGGCGTCGCCGGCGATGATGAGGGGCCGCTCGGCCTTGGCGAGGAGCGCCGCGGCGCGCGCGCGCGCGGCGCGGTCGCCGCTCGTCCGTGGCGCGACGCGCGTCGGCGCGCCCAGGTCGAGATCGCGCTCGGCGTTCAGGACGTCCACCGGGAGCGAAAGGAACACGGGCCCCGTCGGATGGGCGAACGCGGTCTTCGCCGCGCGGTGCACGATGCGGGGGAGGTCTTCGAGCCTGTGCACTTCGGTGGACCACTTGACGAACGGCTGCGCGACGGGCGGGAGATCGGACCAGAGGATCGGCTCGGTCACGTTGAAGCTCTGATCGTGCTGGCCGGCGGTGAGCAGCATCGGCGCGCCGGACTTCATCGCGTTGTAGAGCATGCCCATCGCGTTGCCGAGGCCGGGCGAGACGTGGACGTTCACCGCCGCGAGCCCGCCGGAGGCCTGGGCGTAGCCGTCGGCCATCGCGATCGCGACCGCCTCCTGGAGGGCGAGCACGTAGTGGATCTTGGGCTCACGCGCGAGCCCGTCCATCAGCGGCAGCTCCGTCGTGCCGGGGTTGCCGAACATGACGGAGACGCCTTCCTGCTTCAAGACCTCGAGGAATGCCTGCTTGCCTGATATGTATGCCATAGGGCCAGATGATAAGCTCTCTGGCGTGTCACTTCCAGATGCGCCATTCCTGCGGGCCGCGCGGCGGGAACCCGTTCCGTTCACGCCCGTGTGGCTCATGCGCCAGGCGGGCCGCTACCTGCCCGAGTACCGCGCCATGCGCGAGCGTTTCGGCTTCCTCGATCTGTGCCGGAACCCGGACGCCGCCGCGGAGGTCACGCTCCAGCCCGTGGACCGGCTCGGCGTGGACGCGGCGATCCTCTTCGCCGACATCCTCCTGATCGTCGAGCCGCTCGGCGTGGGGCTCGAGTTCGCCAAGGGCGAGGGGCCCGTGATCCGCCGGCCCGTGAGGAGCGAGCGCGACATCGCGCGGCTCGGCCGGATCGACGTCGAGTCCGCCGTGCCGTTCGTGTTCGAGACCGTGCGGCGCGTGAAGCAGGCACTCGCGGGGCGTGTCCCCCTCATCGGCTTCGCCGGCGCGCCGTTCACGGTCGCGTCCTACGTCGTCGAGGGCGGGCCCTCGCGCGAGTACCTCCACGCCAAGCGGCTCATGTACGCGGAGCCCGAGGCGTGGCACCGCCTGATGGAGATCCTCGCGGAGGCGACGGCGCGCTACCTGAACGGCCAGATCGCGACGGGCGCCCAGGCCGTGCAGATCTTCGACTCGTGGGTCGGCGTGCTGGCGCCCGACGACTACCGCGCGTTCGTCATGCCCCACACGCAGGCGCTCGTCCGCGCGCTGGCGCCCGGCGTTCCGGTGATCCACTTCGGCACCGGCACCGCCGCGCTGCTGCCGCTGATGCGCGCCGCGGGCGGCGACGTGATCGGGCTCGACTGGCGCGTTGACCTCGACGCGGGCTGGGCCGCCGTCGGCCACGACGTCGCGGTGCAGGGGAACCTCGACCCCGCCGTGCTCCTCGCGAAGCCGCCCTACATCCGCCAGCGCGTGAAGGACATCCTCGACCGCGCCGGCGGCCGCCCCGGCCACATCTTCAACCTCGGCCACGGCGTGCTCCAGGAGACGCCCGTCGAGCACGTGAAGGCGCTGGTCGACATCGTCCACGACCTCTCCGACCGCCGGTGAAACAGAGCCAGGCCGTGTTTGTGTCAGGCCACCCACGGTCTT
>JBBTPF010000006.1:0-3794 GCA_038066295.1 Candidatus Methylomirabilota bacterium
TCCTCATGGGGATGCGCGACAAGGTCCACAACTCGAAGACGATCCTCATCGTCTCGAACGCGGGCGCGGACGCGATCAGCCGCGAGCGCTGCTCGAAGTGGATCTTCCGCACCTCGTTCTCGAACTGGCAGCCCTGCCAGCCCATGGGCGGCTGGGTGGCGAAGAACGTCGCCAAGGACGTGTTCCAGATCGCGCCCAACTACCAGGCCGGCAAGGACATGATGGCCGCGTTCCGCGAGACGTTCCTGCCCGCCGGCGGCAAGGTGACCGCCGAGGACTACCCGAAGCTCGGCGAGACGGACTACGCGCCGTACCTCACGAAGATCAAGAACTCCGGCGCGAAGGCGGTCTTCGCGTTCTTCTCCGGCACGGACGCCGTCAACTTCGTGAAGCAGTACGATCAGTTCGGGCTCAAGGGGTCGGTGAAGCTGACGGGCGCCGGGTTCCTGACCGAGCCCGACGTGCTGCCGGCGCAGGGCAAGTCGGCGCTCGGCATCCTCACCGGCCACTTTTACACGCCGCTGCTCGACAACCCGGTGAACCAGCGGTTCGTGAAGGAGTTCAAGGAGAAGTTCGGCGGCAAGACCCCCGACGGCTTCGCCTGCCAGGGCTACGACACGGCGGAGGTCATCGTCCGGGCGCTCAAGGCGGTGAACGGCAACACGCAGGACAAGGACAAGCTCGTCGCGGCCATCGCGAAGACCGAGTTCGACAGCCCGCGCGGCCGCTTCCGCTTCGATCCGAAGACGCAGAACGTGATTCAGCCGTTCATCTATGTCCGCGAGGTGAGAGAGGTCGCCGGCGGCATCAACAACGTCCCGATCGACAAGGTCGCCGACGTGCGGGACCCCGGGACCGGCTGCACCTTGCCGGCCTGACGGAACCGGTCGGGGGCCGGAGCCTGCGCTCCGGCTCCCGGGCCCTCCTCGTGCCCGTCCTCTCCGACATCCTCGCCCAGGCCCTGAACGGCCTCTCCTACGGCGTCCTCCTCTTCCTCCTCTCCGTCGGGCTCACGCTCATCTTCGGCATGCTCGACATCGTCAACCTCGCCCACGGCTCGTTCTACCTCCTCGGCGCGTACGCCGGGCTCGTGCTCATCGCGGCGACGGGAAACTTCTGGCTCGCGCTGGTCGCGGCGCCGCTGGCCGTCGGCGCGATCGGCGCGGTCGTCGAGCGCGGCCTGCTTCGCCCGCTCTACCGCCGGCCCACGCTCGACCAGGTGCTCCTGACCTTCGGGCTGATCTACTTCTTCGAGGACATGGTGAAGTGGATCTGGGGCGGGAAGATCCGCTCGATCCCGGCGCCGGCGCTCTTCTCAGGCTCGGTCACGCTCGGCCCGCTGACGATCCCCTCGTACCGGCTCTTCGTCATCGCCTTCGGGCTCGTCATGGCGGTGATCCTCTGGCTCCTGATCGAGAAGACGCGCCTCGGCTCGATCATCCGCGCCGGCGTCTTCGACGCCGAGATGGCGGCGGGCCTCGGCATCAACATCAGCCGCGTGTTCACGGGCGTCTTCGCCTTCGGCGCCGCCCTCGGCGGCCTCTCGGGCGTGATCGCCGGGCCGATCCAGTCCGCCTACCCCTCGATGGGCGTGAGCATCCTGATCCCGGCGCTCATCGTCGTCGTCGTCGGGGGCCTCGGCTCGCTCAAGGGCTCGCTCGTCGGGAGCCTCATCATCGGCCAGGCCGAGACCTTCGGGAAGGCGTGGCTGCCCGGCGTGTCCATGCTCATGATCTACGTCGTCATGGCGCTGATCGTGCTCCTCCGGCCCCAGGGCCTCTTCGGCCGGCCGCTCAAATGAAGCCAGCGCGCATCTCTCTCAGGCCACCTGCGGTTTCTCCGGGCTCGCGGGCCCCGCGACAGTGAAGGTCCGCGCCGTCGCGTTCGCCGTCCTGCTGGCGGTCTTCGCCGCCTTCCCGTCTTTCTTCGGCCCCTACCCGGTGAAGCTCCTCCAGGAGATCCTGATCTGGGGCATCTTCGCGATGAGCCTGGATCTCCTGATGGGCTATGCCGGGATGGTCTCGTTCGGCCACTCGGCGTTCTTCGGGATCGGCGGCTACGTCGCGGCGCTCGCCCTCAAGAATTCTCCGGGGACGCTCGGGGCGCTGGCCCTCCCGGGGCTCGCCGCCGCGCTCGCCGCGCTCGTCATCGGCGTCTTCTCGATCCGGGTGAGCGGTGTCTACTTCATCATGCTCACGCTCGCGTTCTCGCAGATGTTCCACGCCTACACGTTCCAGGTCGCGTGGCTCGGCGCCGAGGACGGGATCGTGGGCGTGCCGCGCGCGTCGGTGTTCGGCGTGGACACGGGGACGCCCTGGGCCTTCCACCTCTACCTCGTGGCGCTCGCGGCGCTCGGCACGCTGGTCCTCTGGCGGATCGTGCGGTCGCCGTTCGGCCACGTGCTCAGGGGCATCCACGAGAACGAGGCGCGGATGGAGGCGATCGGCTATCCGGTGAACCGGTACAAGCTCCTCGGCTTCGTCATCGCGGGGACGCTCGCGGGGATCTCCGGGTCCCTCTACTCGCAGTTCGCCGGGTCCATCACGCCCGACGCGTTCTTCTGGACGACGTCGGGCGAGGCGCTCCTGATGGTGATCATCGGCGGCACGGGGACGCTCGGCGGCGCGGTGCTCGGCGCCGCCACGTTCATCCTGCTCCAGAGCCTGGTGAGCACGTACACCGAGCGCTGGATGTTGATCCTTGGCGTGACCTTCATCGCGTTCGTGCTGTTCGCCCCCGGCGGGATCGTCGGCGCGCTGCGGGGCCGGATCGGGCTCCGCGCGTGACGGCCGCGGTGCGCAGCCGCAGCGCGCAGCGCGAGGCGGGCCCATGAACCAGCCGCCGCTCCTCGCCGTCGAGGGGGTGAGCCGCTCCTTCGCCGCCCTCCGCGCCGTCAACGACGTGTCGCTCGCCGTGCCGGCCCGCGAGCGGCGCGCCATCATCGGGCCGAACGGCGCGGGGAAGACCACGCTGTTCAACCTGATCACGGGCCAGCTCGCCCCGAGCGGGGGGCGGATCCTGTTCGGGGGCGAGCCGCTGGCCGGGCTCGCGCCGCACTCGATCGCGCGGCGCGGGATCTCGCGCTCGTTCCAGCGGACGAACCTCTTTCCGCGCCTCACGGTGCTCGAGAACCTGCGCCTCGCGGCGGCGTCCGACGGGCGGGGGAGCTACAACCTCCTCGGCTCGGTCGGGCGCCTCGCGGCCCCCCTCGCCCGCGCGCGCGAGGTGGCGGCCGAGGTGGGGCTCGCCCAGCGGCTCGGCGAGGCGGCGGGGCGGCTCTCCTACGGCGAGCAGCGGCAGCTCGAGCTCGGCGTCGCCCTCGCGACCCGGCCGAAGCTCCTTCTGCTCGATGAGCCGACGGCCGGCATGTCGCCGGAAGAAACGCTGCGGATGACGCGGCTCCTGATGGGCCTGCCGCGCGAGGTCACGCTGCTCATCATCGAGCACGACATGGACGTCGTCTTCTCGCTCGCCGACCGGATCACGGTGCTCCACTACGGCGAGGTCCTCTCCGAGGGGCCGCCCGATGCGGTCAAGGCGGACCCGCGCGTGTACGAGGTCTACCTCGGCACCGGCGAGGAGGCGTGATGCTCGCCGTCGAGGACGTCCACACCTACTACGGCGAGAGCCACATCCTCCACGGCGTCTCGCTCCGCGTGGGCCGCGGCGAGGCCGTGGCGCTCCTCGGCCGGAACGGCGTCGGCAAGACGACGCTGATCCGCTCCATCGCCGGGTTCACGCCGCCCCGCGACGGGGCGATCCGCTTCGACGGGCAGCCCATCCACCGGCAGCCG
>JBBTPF010000006.1:3804-6320 GCA_038066295.1 Candidatus Methylomirabilota bacterium
CGCATCGCCAAGCACGGCATCGGGCTCGTGCCGCAGGGGCGGCGCATCTTCGCGCCGCTCACCGTGACGGAGAACCTCCTCCTCGGCGCGCGGAACGGCGGCTGGACGGCGGAGCGGGTGTACGAGGTCTTCCCGCGCCTGCGCGAGCGCGGGCTGCAGGACGGGGGCTCGCTGTCGGGGGGCGAGCAGCAGATGCTCGCCCTCGCGCGCGCCCTCATGACGAACCCGCGCCTGCTGCTCCTGGACGAGCCGTCCGAAGGGCTGGCGCCCCTGATCGTCCGCGAGATCGGGCGCGTGCTCGTGCGCCTGAAGGGCGAGGGGCTCTCGATCCTGCTCGTCGAGCAGAACGTGCCGCTGGCGCTGCGGGTGGCCGATCGCGTCTACGTCATGAGCAAAGGGCAGATCGTCTACCAGGGCACGCCCGCGGCGCTCGACGCCAACGAAGACGTCAAGCGCCGCTTCCTGGGCGTCGCGTAGGAGACCTCCGATGAAGGCGAAGGCCGCGGTCCTCTTCGAAGCCGGCGCGCGTCTCGAGATCCACGAGGTCGAAGTCCAGGCGCCGCGGGCGGGCGAGGTGCTGATCCGCATGGCGGCCGCCGGCATCTGTCACACGGACCTCCACGTGATGACCGGCCACGCGGCGGCGCCGCTCCCCGCCGTCCTCGGCCACGAGGGCGCGGGCGTCGTGGAGCACGTGGGTGCGGGGGTCGCGACCGTGAAATCCGGCGATCCCGTGATCCCCCTCTGGCGGCTCTCCTGCGGCGTCTGCGAGTACTGCAGCGACGGCCGCCCCGCGCTCTGCGACGAGGGCATGCAGGTGCGCTCGACCGGCTGCCTCCTCGACGGCACCACGCGCTTCGCGCTGCGCGGCGGCGCGATCAAGCACTTCTGCGGCGTGTCGAGCTTTTCCGAGTACGCCGTCGTGCCCGAGCGGGCGGTGTTGAGAATCCCCGACGACCTCCCGCTCGACCGCGCGGCGCTCCTCGGCTGCGCCGTGGTCTCGGGCGTCGGCGCCGTCTTCAACGCCGCGCGCGTCCGGCCCGGCAGCAGCGTCGCGGTGTTCGGCACGGGCGGCGTCGGGCTCAACGTGGTGCAGGGCGCGGCGCTCGCCGGCGCCCAGACGATCATCGCGGTCGACCGCGTACCGCGGAAGCTCGAGTGGGCTCGCGGCTTCGGTGCCACGCACGCGGTGAACGCGTCGTCCGGCGATCCCGTCGACGCGGTCCGCGCCCTCACGGGCGGCAAGGGCGTCAACTACGCCTTCGAGGTGATCGGCGAGCCCGCCGTCATGCGCCAGGCCTACGACTCGCTCGCCAAGCGCGGCGTGTGCGTCGTGCTCGGCGTCACCCCGCCCACGGCCGAGGTGCGGGTGCCTGCGCTCCGGCTGGTCTTCGAGGAGCGCGTGCTCACGGGCTCGATCTACGGCTCGGGCGCGCCGCGCGTCGAGATCCCGAGACTGATCGCGCTCTACCGCGCGGGCAAGCTCAAGCTCGACGAGCTGCTGACGCGCCGCTACCCGTTCGCCGAGATCAACGAGGCGTACGCGGCGCTCGAGCGCGGCGAAGTCGTGCGGAGCGTCGTCACGTTCTGATATCGTGAGGGCGTGAGCTGGATCGATCACGCCTTCCCGCGGACCGCGACGCCCTCGGGCCTCGTCGGGCGCGTGCTCGGTCTCAACCCCGGGATGATGACCGGGCCCGGCACCAACACCTATCTCGTCGGCCGCCGCGACCCGATCCTGATCGACACGGGCGCGGGCGTGCCCGACTACGTGCCGCTGCTCGAGCGCTACCTCGCCGAGCGCGGCTTCACCCAGCCCTCGCGCGTGATCCTCACGCACCGCCACCGCGACCACATGGGCGGCGTCGGCCAGCTGCGCGCCCGCTTCCAGGGGCTCCGGGTCGCGAAGATGATCCACCGGGACGCGGGGCTCCCCGAGCCGATCGAGGACCTCCGCGACGGCCAGAAGGTGGAAGGGGAGGGCGTCACGCTGATCCCCGTGCACACGCCGGGCCACGCCTCCGACCATCTCTGCTATTACCTGGTCGAGGAGAGGGCGCTCTTCACGGGCGACGTCATCCTCGGCGGCTCGACGTCGGTGATCCCTTCTGACGACGGCGACCTCGCCGACTACATGAGCTCGCTCCGGCGCCTCCAGCAGCTCGACGTCCGGCGCATCTATCCGGCGCACGGCCCCGTCATCGAGGACGCGCCGGCGAAGATCCAGGAGTACATCGACCACCGGATGATGCGCGAGCGCCAGATTCTGGAAGCGCTCGGCGACGGGCTCCTGACGATCCCCGCGATGGTCGAGCGGATCTACGCGGAGGTGCCGAAGGCGCTCCACGCGACGGCGGCGATGTCGGTGGAGTCGCATCTGAAGAAGCTGAAACGCGAAGGGCGCGTGGGCGAGACCGTCGTGCGCGACGCGCCGTCGCGCTGGGCGCTCGTCTAGTTTGGATTATTCATGGCGAACTCCGTTCCAATGGTGAGGATGGGAGCGGAGTACAGTGCCG
>JBBTPF010000007.1:0-6628 GCA_038066295.1 Candidatus Methylomirabilota bacterium
GCGATCCGGTCATCGACGCCATCGTGAAGGAAGTGGGCGCGCCGGGGGTGGACGAGGTCTGCGTGGCCGGCGAGGTGGTCTGGGCGAGGACGGCCGAGCCCCAGACGCTCGCGAGCGCCACGAGAGCGATGAAGCCCGCAACGAGCCATCGAAACATCGCGTGTCCTCCTATCGGGTCTTCTGCGAGACGGCGGGGAGATCGTCGAGGCTTCGCTCCGTCTGCGCGATGATCTCGCCCGCCGTCGCGCGGTCCCTGAAGAACCATCCCTGCTTGGCCGTGACGCGCATCCGCGTCGTCCGTGACGTGAGACTCTCGAGCTCGATGTCGATCGTGCGGTCCGCGGCCTGGCCGATGATGCTCCGCCCTTCCGCCGTGCTGTCGTCGCTCTGCAGAGCGATGTCCATCCGCCTGAAGGTCGCGAGCGTTGCCCGGCGCATCTCGTCGAGCGGCGCGGTGAACGTGCGATAGGCGATCGAGTCGAGCGTGTACTGGGTCCCCGTTCCCGCCGACACGCCGGCGCCCACGCCGAAGAGCGTCAGGCCCACAGCCGCGCACCCCTGGGTCCCCAGCAGAACGACCGTCGCGAGCGCCACGAACCCGTTTCGTGATCTCCACATGTCGGCAGCTCCTTTCCGTCCACCCACCGCTGCAGCCACCGTGCCAGGACTTCCGTTCCAGAACTCGCGCAGTTAGCCGCGATGCCCAGGGCAGTCCGGCACGCCAGGGAACACGGGCTGTCAGGGAATTGACACCGGCACGATAGAATCGCCGCGTGCCCGATCTGGAGGACCTCGTCGGCGAGCGGCTGATGTTCGGCCTTCCGGGGCCCGCGCTCCGCGACGAGGATGTCCGGCTCTTCAACGACACGCGCGCCGCGGGACTCATCCTCTATCGGCGGAACTTCGAGAGCCCCGCCGCGCTTCGGCGCCTGCTCGAGTCGCTGGAAACGCGGCTCGGCCGGCGCCTCCTCGTCGCCACCGATCACGAGGGCGGCCGCGTCATCATGCTCGGCCAGGGGACGACGATCTTCCCCGACAACCTCGCGACGGGCACGGCGGGCGAGGAGGCGTTCGCGTACCGCCAGGGACTCGTCGAGGCGCGCGAGCTGCGCTGGCTCGGCGTCGATCTGAACCTCGCGCCGGTGCTCGACGTGCTGACCGATCGCTACAGTCCGAACATCGGCATTCGCTCGTACGGGAAGGACCCGAAGCTCGTCGCGCGCTACGGCACGGCGCGCATCAAGGGCATGGCGCGCGGCAGCCTGTCAGCGTGCGTCAAGCACTTCCCCGGCAAGGGCCATGCGCCGCTCGACGCGCACCTGGCACTCCCGGTGATCGAGTCCACGTGGGCCGAGATGCACGCGGTCCATCTGGTGCCCTTCCTCGAGGCGATCGCCGCGGGGGTCGAGTGCGTCATGACGAGCCACCCCGTCTACCCGAACCTCGACCCCGCGCGCGTGCCGGCGACGTTCTCGCGCCTCATCGTCGAGGACCACCTGCGCGTCCGGGTGGGCTTCCCGGGCGTGATCCTCTCCGACGATCTCGAGATGGGCGCGATCGGGGAGAGCTGCCCGATCGGGGAGGCCGCGATGAAGGCGGCAGCGGCCGGCCACGACCTCCTGCTCGTCTGCCACACGGAGCCCGCCCAGCGCGGCGCCGCGGCGGCGCTGCTCGACGCGTATCGGAGCGGCGCTCTTCCGCGGCGCGGGCTCGAGACCGCCGCCGAGCGCGTCCGATGCCTCCGCGAGCGTCGCAGCGCGCGCTTCGAAGGCGGCGCGCCGGCGCCCGAGGTGGACGGGCCGCCACTGGCCTGGGCGATCGCCACGCGGGCGGTCACGGTGGTGGCGTCCGGCAGCCCCGGCTTCAAGCGCGCGCTCAACGGGCGCGTCGCCGTCGTCTTCCCGCGCTTCTCGGAGCTGGCGGAGCGGATCACGATCGAGCCCGCGGTCGCCGACGAGCGCGCCTACGTCGCCGGCGCGTTCGCCCCCGCCGGGATCGCGCCCGACACGGTGCTCGTGGGCATCGAGCCGACCGGCGTCGAGATCGCCGCCGCGGCCGAGCGCGCGGCAGCCGCCGACGCGACGGTGCTCTTCCTCTTCGACGCCCACCTCTACCCGTCGAACCGCGCGCTCCTCGACGCCGTGCAGGCGCGGGCGCGCGCGCTCGCCGTCGTGCTGCTGCGCGACCCCTACGACGCCGCGCTGCTCCGGCCGAACATCCTCGGGATCACGGCGTACGGCTTCAGGAAGTGCCAGATGGACGCCGTCATCGCCCGTCTCCTGTGTCCCTGAGCGGCGGGGGCCGCGAGCCGGTGCGTCACGGCGGCGGCCCGCAGCTCGGCGAGCCGCTCCTTCGCCAGAAGCTCCAGCGCGTACTCGTTCAGGCTCATGACGCGGTCCTTTCCCGCGGCGTGAGGACAAGCTCGAAGCGCTCGGAGAACGCGCGCTGTACCACGGCCAGCACCGCCTCCACGAGCGCCGGACGGTCGAACGGGACGGCGACGCTCACGCGCCAGCGGCCGCCGCGTCGCGTGACCCACGGCGAGACGACGGGGCCGAGGTCGCGATGGAGCGCCTCGGTCAGCGCGATCTGACGCGCGACGATCGCGGCGCGCGCGCGCTCGATGCGGGTGGTGAGCAGGAGCAGCCCCAGCACCGCGGCGAACGGGAACAGCAGGACCGCGAGGATCACCGGCAAGATCTCCATAGAGGGCTCCTTTGCCCTCTATGACACCGCCGGACGGCTAGCGTGAAATCGGATGGAGGTCCGGGCGGCACTCCGAGCAGGGCGCGAGGCCCGCGGCCTCGGCGCGCTCGCGCGAGCCGAAGCGGGTGAGCTGCCGGGGCGGCTGCTTGGCGATCCAGCCGCACGTCGGCAGGCAGTACGCGGTGTCGCTCGGCGCGCGCACGTACATGCACTCGCACGGGACGCGGAGCTCCCGCCTCGCCTTCACGGCTCGCACGCCCTCGACCGCGAGCAGGCGCTGCTTGAGCAAGAGCTTGTCTCCGGCGTAGCCGGTCAAGGCGCCCGAGGCGCCGATCACGCGGTGGCACGGGACGACGATCGGCAGCGGGTTCCAGCGGAGCGCCTGCGCCACCGCGCGCGTCGCGGCGGGCTTGCCGAGATCGCCCGCGATGCCCGCGTACGAGCGCACGGCGCCGTAGGGGATCCGCGACGTGGCCTCGAGCACCGCGCGGTGGAACTCGCTCCGCGCCAGGCGCAGGTCGAGCGGCCACTCGAGCCGCGTCCTGCGGCCGTCAACGTACTCGAGGAGGTCGCGGTAGAGCGCCTCGATCTCGGCGCCGTCGGGGAGCGCCTCGACGCCCTCGACGCGGCTCAGGCGCGAGTGGGCGAAGTCGCGGCCGCCGGAGAGGTACTCGACGAGCGACACGCCCTCCTCGGAGCGCGCGATCAGGATGGGGCCGAGGGGCGAGGCGAAGATCCCGTACGCGAGCGTGCGGCGCCGGAGGTCGGCCAGCCGCGAGGCGAGGTGTGCGCGCGCGGCCTCCTCCTCGGGCGCGGGCGCCCGCCCCCACGCGGGCCCGGTGCCGTCGATCGCGCGGTAGCGGGCGAAGTCGGCGCGGCACGGCGCGCAGAGCCGCGCGTGGGCCTCCACGCGGGCCGTGGTCGCGCGGTCCGCGTCGCCGGTGGCGGCCGCGACCAGCGCGGGTTCGATCTCGAGACAGACAGCGGGCTTGCGGGTCATCGCGTCACTCCCCCGGGCGGAAGCTCGTGGCCGTTGAGGCTCAGGCGGATCTTCTTGAGGGCCTGGAACACGTGGGCCCTGGCGCTCTCCGCCGAGCAGCCGAGGCTCCGCGCGATCGCGGCGTAGTCGAGGTCGTGGACCTTGCGCATGGTGAAGGCCAAGCGCTGCTTGAGCGGCAGCGCGGCGACGACCGCGCCCAACCGCGCGCGCGCTTCCTTGAAGAGCGTCTCGCTCTCGGGCTCCGCCCCGTCGGTCGCGCTGAGCGTTGCCCGCACCGCGGTGTGGGCCTGGCGGCGCCGGGACTCGGCCCGGAAGTGGTTCTTCGCGACGTTGGTGGCGATCGTGAACAGCCACGCCCGGGCGTTGGCGTCGGGCGCGAGCGTGCGGTGAGCCCGGTAGGCGCGCAGGAAGGTCTCCTGGGCGAGGTCGTCCGCTTCGCTCGCCCGGGACGTGGCCCGGAGGAGATAGCGGTAGATCTCGCCGTGATGCGCGGTCACCAGGGCGTCGAACCGACCGGGGTCCATCCACCCTATTAAGACACCGGACGGGGGCCCCTGTGAAACGCCGAAAAGGCCACGGCGAGCCCCATCGTCCCCGCAGTCCCGACGACGACGAGCCACGACCACGCGAACTCGACGATCTTCTTCTCGGAGGCGACCAGCAGAGCCAGGGTGACGAGCGCCATCACGATCATCGCCGCGACGTTCGCCCCGTCGGCGATCCGCCGCCGGCTGAGGAGGCCCAGCAGGAATACGCCCAGCAGCGAGCCGAACGTGACGCCTGCGATCTTGAACGCGAGCCACAGGATCTTGTCGAACGCCGAGAAGAAGTGCGCGATCGCACCGAGGATCAGGCCGAAGCCGACGACGGCCATCCGCGACACGAGGAGGTAGTGGCGCTCGGAGGCGTTCCGCACGAGGAGCGGGCGGTAGATGTCCGTCACGAACGACGCGGAGAGGGAGCCGAGCGGCGAGTCGATGGACGCGAGCACGATGGCGGAGAGCATGAAGCCGCGCAGCACCTCCGGCATCACCTGCCGGACGAAGTGGGGCAGGATCTCGTCGGGGCGCGAGACCGGAAGGGCCGGGTGCTGGGCGTAGAACGTGTACAGCGCCGCGCCCAGACTCAAATAGATCGCGAGCGTCGCGAGCGTGCCGAGCGGCGTCAGCGCCAGCGTCCGCTGGCTCTGCCGCCGGGTTTCGACGGTCAGGAGCCGCTGCATCAGGTCGTGGTCGGTGCCGAACGCGGCCATCGAGCCGATGAGCCCGTTGAGGAGCGCGACCCACACGATGTTCGGGTCGGTCAGGATGCGGCGCCAGAAGTCCGGGTCGCCCGGCGCCGGCCCCCAGTTGATCACGTTGAGCCGGCCCGCGGCGCCCGCGACGGCCACGACCGCGCCCGCGCCGCCGTCGATCTGCGCAAGGAGATAGCCGAGCGTGGCCGCGCCCGCGCCGAGGAACATGAGCGCCTGGAACACGTTCGTCCAGACGATCGCCGTCACGCCGCCAGCGGCGATGTAGAGGATCGAGATGACGACGAAGAGCGCGATCGTCGGCGCGAGCGGCCAGCCCATGAGGACGGCGACCGCGAGCGCGGCCACCATGAGCCGCACGCCGGAGCCCAGGAGGCGCGTGACGAAGAAGAAGCAGGACGCGGTGACCTGGCTCGCCCGGCCGAACCGGTGCGCCAGGAACTCGTAGATGGTCGTCACGTCGTGGCGGTAGAAGGCGGGGATGAAGAGGAAGGCGACGGCGAACTTGGCGAGGCTCGAGCCCACGAAGAACTGGACGTACTCCCAGTTCTCGCTGTAGGCCGTCGCGGGCACCGAGATGATGGTGACCGCGCTGATCTCGGTGGCGAGGAAGCTGAGGCACGCCGCCCACCACGGCACGCGGCGGCGGGCGAGGAAGAAGTCCACGGTGTCGCGCTGCCGGCGCGTGAGCCGGAATCCGATCGCCAGCAGCACCGCCAGCGACGCTGCCAGGACCGCGTAGTCGGGCCAGGTGAGCACGCGTTATTGTAGCCGGGTCCGGCACCGCCGGCCGGCGCCCTGCTACCGCGGCTAGAGGCGCTTGCGCTCGACGCCGGCGGTGTCGAAGTTCTTCTTGCGCAGGCGGTCGACGAGCGAGCCGTAGGACTCCGCCTGAATCACGCGGTCGAACTGGCTCCGGTACGTGGAGACGAAGCTCACGCCGTCGATCAGCACGTCGTAGACCTTCCAGCGGCCGTCGCGGACGTGCATGCGGTAGTCCAGGACCGTCTCGGCGCGCCGCTGCATCACCACCTTCGACCGCACCGTGGCGAAGCCGCCGTCGATCGACTCGCCGACGAACGTGATCTTCTCGCCGGCGTACGCCTCGATCCGGCTCATGTAGGAGCGCTCCAGCAGGTCGCTGAACAGCCCGACGAACTCCGTCTGCTCCTCCGGCGTGCGCCGGGCCCAGTGGCGGGAGAGCGTCCGCCGCGTCATCTCGTCGAAGTCGAACATCTCGCGCGCGATCCGCCTGATCTCGGAGCGCCGGTCCACCACGACCTTGCCGTTCATCTCGCCGTCCTGGACGATGCTGAGAACCCGGACGATCGCCGACTCCACGGCCTCCCGGGGTCCCGTCACCGGCGAAGCCACCGCCGCTCCGGCAACCATCAACCACGCTGCGACTGCCTTCCCCATTGTCCGGCCCTCCCGCTCCGTCGGTTGAGCATGGCCTGTGCCACCACCGGCGGAGGCCGAAAGCTTTGTAATTCCCGGCGCTAATCGCCGCCGCATAATGGACAGAGTGGCAACCCTGTCCGCGATTCGACACCGGGACCGTCAGCTGGCGGTCGGCGTGGACGTCGGCGGCACGTGGATCCGGCTCGCGGCCGCGCGGGGCGGACGGCGGACCGCCACGGCCGTCGCGCGCGCCGCGAAGCCCGCGAGGC
>JBBTPF010000008.1:0-7670 GCA_038066295.1 Candidatus Methylomirabilota bacterium
CCATGGCTCCTCCTTCGTTCGAGACCCCAGGCGGTCAGGGGTTCGGCAACGGTGAAGGGAGTGTAGACGACGCGCGCCACCTGTCAAGGGGTGTCGCGACGCCGCCAGACTACGCTGCCTGGTCCTCCGGCGCGACGATCTTCCGCGGGAACCACTCCTCGAACATCACGTAGAGCGTCGGGATCAGGACGAGCGTGAAGAACGTCGAGACCAGCAGGCCCCCGATGACGGCGATCGCGAGCGGCTGGTTGGCCTCCGTGCCGACGCCGAACGCGAGCGCCATCGGCAGGAGGCCGACGACCGTCGTCAGCGTCGTCATGAGGATCGGGCGCAGCCGGATCCGGCCGGCCCGCGGCACGGCCTGGAGGAGCGGCTCGCCGTGGCGCCGGCGCTCGTTGATGTACTCGACGAGGAGCACGCCGTTCGAGACGACGATGCCCACCATCATGATGATGCCCATGAACGACGTGGTGGACAGCGTGGTGCGCGTGAGGTAGAGGGCCCAGAAGACGCCGATGAGCCCCATCGGCACCGAGAACATGATCGTGAACGGGTCCTTGAGGGAGCGGAACTGCGAGGCGAGGACCATGTACACGAGGATCAGCGCGAGCAGCGAGGTGAAGTAGAGGCTCGAGAACGCCTCGCGCTGCTGCTCGGTCTGGCCGCCCAGGCGGATCGAGAAGCCGGCTGGGAGCGGGAACTGGCGGAACTTGGCCTCGAGCTCCTCCGAGAGCGAGCCGAGGTCGCGGCCGACCGCGTTGGCCGACACGCGCACGATGCGCTGCTGCGACTTGCGCTCGATGTCGACGGGGCCCGACGACTTGGTGATCTCGGCGATCGTCGAGAGGAGCACCGGCCGGTCGTTGGCGGTGACGAAGATCCGCCCGAGGTCCTCCGGGGTCTGCCGGTAGTCCTCGGCGAGCTGGACGACCACGTTGTACTGGTTGCCCGTCCGTGGGTCGGTGAAGATCGACGGGTTGACGCTCGAGTTCGAGTTGAGCGAGAAGAGCGCCGCCTGGGCGACCTCACGCTGCGAGAGGCCGGCGGCGGCGGCCTTGTCGCGGTCCACCTTGACCTCGAACTGCGGGTAGTTGGGGTCGCGGCTCACGTTGACGTCGGCGATGCCCTGCGTGTCTCGCATGATCCGCGCGACCTGGCGCGCCAGCTCCTCGCCGGTGGCGAGGTCGTAGCCGAGGATCTCCGCCTCGATCGCGGTGTCCGAGCCGAAGTTGATGACGCGCGACACGATGCCGCCCGAGACGAACCGGTAGGTGGTGCCGGGAAACTGGCCTGCGAATCGCGGCCGGAGCGCGTTGACGATCTCCTTGTCGGTGCGCTTCCGCTTGTCGGGCGTGGCCAGGTAGACCTGGATCTGGGCGCCGTGCGGGCCCGTGTTGGTCGTGAAGACGGCCGACCGGCCCTGCGGGATGCCGACGTTGGCGACGATGGTCTGGATTTCGCCCGGACGCGTGGTGGCCCGGATGATGGCCTCCATGCCCCGGACCACGCGCTCGGTCTCCTCGACGCGCGTCCCGATCGGCGCCTTGAGGACTACGCGGAACTGCGATTCGTCCGAGGACGGGAAGAACTCCGTGCCGATCAGCGGCTTCAGGCCGAAGTAGGGCGCCGTGATCAGGAAGAGGCTCCCGACGAAGGACACCGCGACGGCGGTGACGATCGCGCGGCGGTGGCCGAGCGCCCACAGGAGGATGCGCTCGTAGAGGGCGTCCATCCCGTCGAAGAAGCGCTGGGAGAGCCGGCCGACCCGGTGGTGGAGCCCCCGGGACGCCGGATCGATGGGCCGCTCCGGCTTGAGCACCTTCAGCCCCAGGAGCGGCGTCACCGTCCGCGAGACCAGGAACGACGCGAACAGGGACACCGAGATCGTGAAGGTGAGCGGGATGAACAGGAGCTTGGTCTGCCCCTCGAGGAACACCGTGGGCACGAACACCACGATGGTGGTGATCGTCGCCACGAAGATCGGCATCGCCACCTCGCGGGCCGCGTCCAGCACTGCCTTGCGGCGCGGGACGCCTGGCAGGTTCAGGTGCCGATTGATGTTCTCGAGCTCGACGATGGAGTCGTCCAAGAGCCGCCCGACCGCGAGCGCGAGCCCGCCCAGCGTGAAGACGTTGATCGACTGGCCGAGGAAGTACATGCAGATGAACGTCAGGAGGATCGAGAGCGGGATCGCGATCGAGATGATCAGCGTGGAGGTGAGCGAGCGCAGGAAGATCAGGATCACGAGGAAGGCGAGCACCGAGCCCTGCAGCGCCTCGTGCCAGAGGCTCTGGATCGCCTGGCGGATGTAGATCGACTGGTCGAGGGAGATGCCGAGCTTGACGCCGGGCGGCACGCCGATCAGCGTCGGTATGAGCGCCTTGACCTGGTCCACCACGCCGACCGTGTTGGCGCCGGGCTGCTTGTTGACCCGCAGGAACACCGCGCGGTTGCCATCCACTCGGACGACCGCCGTCTGCTTCTCGTTGGTGTCCTCGACGACGCCGATGTCCTTGACGTAAATGGGCACGCCGTTCGGCCCGACCTTGCGGACGACGATGTCCTCCATCGGCTGGACGAGCTTGAACTGGTTGTTGGTGTAGATGTTGTAGTCGAGGCGGCCGACGCGCATGTCGCCCGAGGGCAGCAGGAAGTTCGCGTCGTTCACGGCCCTGACGACATCCAGGACCGACAGCCCCTTGGCGAAGAGGCGGTCGCGGTTGACGTTCACGGTGATCTGCCGGACCTTGCCGCCGTCCACCGACGCCGAGGCCACGCCGCCCAGGCGCTCGAGCTGGGGCTCGATCGTGTTGTAGGCGAGGTCGTAGAGCTGCTTCTCGTCGAGGCCGCCGCCGGAGACCGTGACGAGCGCGACCGGGATGTTCGAGAGGTCGAAGCGCAAGATGAACGGCTGCTTGATCCCGGACGGCAGCGTGTTGAGGATCTGCTGGATCCGCTGGATGACCTCGGTCTGGCCGTCGGCCACGTCGGCGCCCCAGTTCATCCACACCCGCACCGTCGAGAGGCCCTGGCGCGACTTGGACTCGACGAACTTGACGTCGCTCACCGCGCTCACGGCCTTCTCGATCGGGTAGGTGACGGTCTTCTCGACGTCGAGGACGCCGGCGCCCGTGTACACGGTGCCGATGTTGATGATCGGCAGGTTGATGTTCGGGAAGAGGTCGATGGGCAGCCGACCGAGCGCGACGAAGCCCAGGATGGTGACGGCGAGCGAGAACATCAGCACCGCGATCGAGTTGCGCAGGGCCAGGAACGTCAGCCACATGCTACTGCTTCAGCTCCGCGCGAACGCGCAGGCCCTCGCGCGTCAGCTCCTTGCCCTCGACGATCACCAGCTCGTCGCCGTCGAGGCCCTTCAGGATCTCCACCAGGGTGCCCTCGCCCGCGCCGGTCGTCACCGGCCGCCGGCTCACGACCCCGTTCGTCACGACGAACACCGCGGTCGCGTCGTTCTCGGTCGCGATCGCCTCGCCGGGGAGGAGGAGCGCGTTCGGGTGGTGGCCGGTGATCAGCTCGACGCGCGCGTACAGGCCGGGCTTCAGGAGGAGGTCGCGGTTGACGATCTCCATCTCGACGCCGAGCGTCCGTGCCCGGGGGTCGAGGGCCTGGAGGACGCGGACCGCGCGCGCCTCGAACGTGCGGCCCGGGTAGGCGTCCACGGTGACGCGGGCGACCGAGCCCACGCGGACGAGCCCGATGTGCCGGGCCTCGATGTCCACCTGGACCTTGACCGGGTCGAGGTCCTGCAGCATCAGGATGCCGACCGACGAGTTCGACGTGCCCGCCGCCTGCGAGCTGACCGCCGCGCCCACGTGGAGGTTGCGCGCCGAGATCCAGCCCGCGAACGGCGCGGTGATGCGCGTGTTGTCGAGGTTCGTCTGGGCGATCTTGAGCGTCGCGCGCTCGCGCTCGACGTTGGCCCGGGCGAGCGCGATCTGGCTCCGCTGTGTCTCGATCTGGCTCCGGGCGACGGCGAGCTGGGCCTCGGCGGCCGCGAGCGCGGCGCGGGAGGACTCGGCGTTGGTGCGCGCGTTGTCGCGGTCCATCTGGGAGATGAGCCCGCGTCCGTGGAGGTCCTCGAGGCGCGCCGCGTTGCGGGCGTCGTTCTCGGCGACGGCGCGCGCCCGGACGAGGTTCGCCTCCTGGTTGAGGGCGTTGGCGCGGGCGGCGTCCAGGTTCGACCCGGCGACCTGGAGGCTGGCCTCCGCGGTGCCGATGGCCGCGCGCGCCTGCTCGACGGCCGCGTTCAGCTCGAGCGCGTCCACCTCGACCAGGAGCTGGCCCGCGCGCACGAAATCGCCGAGGTCTGCGCCGAGGCGCTTGATGTAGCCGCTCGCCTTGGAAAAGATCGCGACCTGCCTGTTCGGGATGACGTCGGCGGTGTAGGCGAGCTTGAGCTCGAGGTCCTTGCGGAGCGGTTTGACGACGCCGACGACGATCTCCACCTGGTGCCGGGGGACGGCGGTCGCCTGCTGCTGCTTGATCCGCCAGCCGACCAGGGCGACGACGACGATGCCCAGGGCCAGGAGGACGACGGTGACCCGGTGCCGGTGCAGGAACGCCATCAACACGAAATCATACTCCGGATCACGGCTCGCGTCGCTCTCTGGCGTCCTTCGGCGTCCAGTCCTTGAAGCGCGCGCGCAGCACCTTCTTGTCGAACTTGCCGACGGACGTCTTCGGCACGGCCTCGATGATCTCGACGTCGTCGGGGAGCGCCCACTTGGCGAGCTGGGGCCGGAGGAAGTCGAGGATCTCGGCGGGCGCCAGCGTCGTCCCGGGCTTGGCGACGACGCACGCCAGCGGGCGCTCGACCCACTTCGGGTGCGGCACCGCGATCACCGCGGCCTCGAGGACCTTCGGGTGGGACATGATCATGTTCTCGACGTCCACGCTCGAGATCCACTCGCCGCCGGACTTGATGAGGTCTTTCGTCCGGTCGGTGATCTGGACGTAGCCCTCGGCGTCGATCGTGGCGACGTCGCCGGTCCTGAACCAGCCGTCCAGGGTGAAGCGGTCGGCGGACTCGGGGCTGTTGTAGTAGGTGCCGACGACCCACGGCCCGCGGACCTGCAGCTCGCCCATGTGCACGCCGTCCCACGGCAGTTCCGTGCCGGCGTCGTCCACGATGCGCGCGTCCACCCCGACCGACGGGTAGCCCACTCTCGCGCGGACGTCGTACTGCTGGTCCTCGGTCCAGTCCTGCATGTAGCTCTTGAGCCGCGTGACGGTGCCGAGCGGCGTCATCTCGGTCATGCCCCAGGCGTGCGACATCTGGACGCCGAACTGCTTCGCGTAGGCCATCTGGAGGTGCTTCGGCGCCGCCGAACCGCCGATCACGATCGTCCGGAGCGACGAGATGTCCCATCCTTCCTTCTCGCACAGCTCCTTCACGGCGATCCAGACGGTGGGCACGGCGCCCGTGAAGGTGACCTTCTCCTTCTGGATGATCTCGCAGATGTCCCGCGGCTGCGGGTTCGGCCCGGCGAAAATCTGCGTGGCGCCCACCATGACGCCGGTGAACGGCAGGCACCACGAGTTCGCGTGGAACATCGGCACGATGTGGAGCACGGTGTCGTCCTCCGAGATCCCGAACTGGTCGGCCATGGACTGGGCGAGGCAGTGGAGGAACACCGCCCGGTGCGTGTAGACGACCCCCTTGGGGTTGCCCGTCGTGCCCGACGTGTAGCACATGCCGCACGCGTCGGTCTCGTCGAGGGCCGGCCAGCCCGTCACGGGCGCCGCGTCCTTCACGAGCGCCTCGTACTCGGTGAAGCCCGCCGGCACCCTCGCGTCCGGCGTGTCGCGCATGATGACGATCCGGCGCACGCTCGGGAGCTTGTCGCGGATCCCCTCGAGCGCCGGCCAGACGCTCGCGTCGGCGAAGATGACCGAGTCGCCGGCGTGGTTGACGATGAAGGCGAGGTCCTGGGGCGAGAGCCGGATGTTGAGCGTGTGGAGCACCCCGCCCATGAGCGGCGCGGCCCAGTAGAGCTCGAGGTGGCGATGGCTGTTCCACGCGAACGTCGCCACGCGGTCGCCCTTCCGGATCCCCAGCGCCGCGAGCGCCCCCGCCAGGCGCCTCGTCCGCTCGGCGAAGTCGGCGTAGGTGTAGCGGTGGAGCGGCTGGCCCGGCACGCGCGTGGCCAGCGTCTTCTTCGCCCAGAGCCGCCGGCTGCGCTCGAAGAAGTGGGTCAGCGTCAGCGGGTAGTCCATCATCAGGTTGTCGAGCGGGGCGCTCATCGTCATCGGCCTCCCAGATCCTCAGATGTGGCGCAGCGGAACCCGACGTGGTGGTGACCTGCTGCCGCCCCGCGCCGGTCGTAGGAACGGCGGCGCGTGACGGAGAGGCTCCCGGCGGGATCGTCGTGGCTCGCGCCGCGGACCACTACGCTCCCGTCGCCGCTGAACCCCTCTCGACCGTCACCGGGATTATAAGGGTAGGGTCGCAGGATGGTTGACGTCCACTCGCGGAGGTTGCCGAGCAGGTCCTCGATGCCGTAGGGGCTCCGTCCGGCCGGCCGCCGGTCGCCCCGGTCCGTCGCGTTGTACGGCCGGCCGAAGACCGCGAGCTCCGGCGCGGGCGGCGTCGCACCCCAGGGGTAGGGCCGCCGGTCGTCGCCGCGCGCCGCCTTCTCCCACTCGGCCTCGGTCGGCAGCCGCCGGCCCTTCCAGGCGCAGTAGTCACGCGCGCCGAACCACGATACCTCGACGGCCGGATGGCCCTCGAAGCCCGCGTCCCCGATCCACCTGCCGTCCCTCAGGCGGATGCGCGCGTCCTCGTCGTCCTCGTCGTAGCGGCGCGGGCTGCCCGGGGGCCTGAGCCCGGTGGCATTCAGGAATGCAGCGAACTCCGCGTTCGTGACCTTGTGCCGGTCGATCCAGAAGTCCCGCACGTAGACCCGATGGAGCGGCGCCTCCTCGGGCGGGCCGCCGTCGCGCCCCATCCAGAAGGCTCCCGCCTGGATCAGCATGACCCCGTCGGCCGCCGCGGGCGCGGGAAGGGCGGCGAGGACGGCGGTCGTCAGCGCCAGGGCCAGGCGTCGCACGGAGATCATGGTATCGTGAGGCCGCGATGCGCTCACGCTGGAACGACGCCGAGGCGGCCGCGCTCACCGGCCTCGAACTTCTTGTCTACGCCTCTCGACTGATCGGCGCCGAAGCCTCGCTCGTCATGTGGGGCGGCGGCAACACCTCCGTCAAGACGGTCGAGCGCGACCACCGCGGCCGCGAGGTCGCCGTCCTCAGGGTCAAGGGCAGCGGCTCGGACCTCAAGTCGGTCCAGCGGAACGACTTCCCCGGCGTGCGCATGGACGACATTGCGGCGCTGCTTTCGCGCCAGGACATGGGCGACCAGGAGACGGTGAACTACCTGGCGCACGGGTTGGTGGACGTCGGCGGCGCGCGTCCGTCCATCGAGACGCTCCTGCACGGGTGCCTCCCCGCGCACGCCGTCGTTCACACCCACGCCGACGCGATCGTGTCCCTCACCAACCACGACCGGTGCGGCGAGGTCTTCGCGTCGGTCTACGGCAAGGACGTCATCACGCTCCGGTACCTGAGGCCGGGGTTCCGGATCTCGCGCGAGGTTGCCGACGCGATCGCGGAGCACCCGGCGGCGAAGGCGCTCGTGCTCGAGCGCCACGGCA
>JBBTPF010000009.1:0-1620 GCA_038066295.1 Candidatus Methylomirabilota bacterium
CGCTCCGCGGGCCCCCGGCCGCCTCCACGGGTCGTTCACGAATAATCCGGGCTAGCGTCTCGCGCGCCGACCGATCAGCGCGCGGAGCCGGTCCGTCTCCGCGTCGGACAGGTTCACGAACGTGAAGGCGTGGCCGTCCGGGTCCTCGCGGACGGCCAGCGACAGCGCCTCGATCGCCGGCCCGCCGTCGGGAGGCGTGAACGAGAGCTTGACCACGCTGCGCGGGCTCAGCCCGACGCCGAGCCGCGCCTTCATCCCGGTGACGCCGATCTCGACCGTCGTGCCGTCGTGCTCGGCGCCGCTGTACTCGATCACCCGGACCGGAATCGCCAGAGGCGTGCGCCCGTGCTGCCGCCGGTCGGCGCGCGGCTCGCGCTCGGACTGCCGGCTGAGCGCGTGCGGCTCGAGGAAGGTCAGGACCTCGTGCAGGCGGTCCAGCGGGACGGGCTTGCCGACGAAATCGGCGGCGCCGAGGCGCAGGCACTCGCGCGCCTGGCTCTCCGTGACGACGCCCGAGACGGCGACGATCGGCACGCCGAGCTCGCGCACGGGACGGAGCTGGAGGAAGTCGAGCCCGCTCATGCCGGGGAGATGGATGTCGAGGATGATCGCGTCGGGGCGCTCCGTCTGGAGCCTTCCGAGCGCCGCCTCGGCGCTGCGCACGACGAGGGGCTGGTGGCCGAGCTCGAGGAGGAAATCCCGGAAGACGTCGCCGAGGTCGGGCTCGTCTTCGACGACCAGCACCCGCATGATGGTGCGAGTCTAGCACGACGGGCGCGCCGCGGCCCACCGCGCCCGGGGACGCTGCGCTCCGACGCGGCGTGTTATACTCCTCGCGTCGGTCTCGAAGGAGGACGCTGCGTGTCGGGCTACCTGCCCGTGCTGATATTCGCGGTCTTCATCGTCGGGTTCGGAGTCCTCTCGCTCGCCGTGGCCCGATTCCTCCGCCCGCGCCGCCCGGGCGCGGTCAAGCTCATGAACTACGAGTGCGGCGCGGAGCCGCTCGGCCCGGCCTGGGTCCAGTTCCCGGTCGGCTTCTACCTCGTCGCCCTCGTCTTCGTCGTCTTCGACGCGCTCGCCGTGTTCCTCTTCCCCTGGGCGCTCGTGCTGCGCGGCGCCGGCCTCCCCGCGTTCTGGGTGATGGCGGGGTTCGTCGCGATCGTCGGCCTCGGCTGGCTCTACGCGTATCGCGAGGGCGTGCTCGAGTGGAAGTGAAGCCGCCCGTCCCGCAGATCCCGCCGCCGGTGTGGAGCGATTTCAAGGACCTCCAGGAGTGGGAGAAGTACCACCAGGAACGCGCGACCGACGACAAGACGTCCAGCGCGCTCGCCTCGATCGCCGACGCCATCCACCACATGCCGGGCGGCTGGATCGTCACGACGTCCACCGAGAAGATCTTCAACTGGGCGCGGAAGTCGTCCATCTGGCCGGTGACGTTCGGGCTGGCGTGCTGCGCGATCGAGATGATGGCGACGTTCGCCTCGCGCTTCGACGTCGAGCGCTTCGGCATGGTGCCGTGGGCGTCCCCGCGCCACTCGGACCTCATGATCGTCTCGGGCACCGTGACCATCAAGATGGCGCCCATGCTCAAGCGCATCTACGACCAGATGCCCGATCCCA
>JBBTPF010000010.1:0-1664 GCA_038066295.1 Candidatus Methylomirabilota bacterium
CGGACGTGAGCCAGGGATTCGCGCTCGCGACTCCCGGCGCGGGCCCCGGCGGCGCGAGCGCGGAGTACGGGCCGTACCTCGGAAGGCTCCGCCAGCGGATCCAGGGATCGCTCAAGTACCCGCTCGCCGCGCGCCGGCGGGGGCTCGCCGGAACCGTCAGCATCGAGATCACGATCGGGCCCGACGGGACGTTCAGCGTCGTCGCCGTGGCGGACTCCTCGTCCCACGCGATCCTCGACGACGCGGCGCTCGAGACGGTGAAGAGCCTCGCCCCCGAGCCGCTTCCCGCCGACGCGCCGCCGCGCATCTTGCGGGTCCGCCTGCCGGTGGTGTTCGCGCTCGAGTAACGGGACGACGCCGTCGTGGGGGGAGCGCGCGCGCGGTCCGGACGGTGAGCGTCGGCGTCCTCCTGCTCGCCGTGGTGGTCGACCTGGCGTTCGGCGATCCGCCGAACCGCTTCCATCCGGTGGCCTGGCTCGGCCGCGCCCTCGCGGTCGGGCGGCGCCTCCTCTGCCACGGCTCGCCCCCGGCGCTTCTTTTCGGCGGCGCGCTGGTCGTCGTCGGCGTCGCTGCGCTCGCCGCGCTCGGCGGCGCGCTCGTGGACGCGATGGCGCTTCGGCTCGGCCCCGTCGGTCTCGCCCTCGAAGCGGTCGCGCTCGCGTGCCTCTTCTCGCTGAGAGGGCTCGTCGTCGCCGCCCGCCGCGTGGCGGCGGCGCTCGCGCGCGGCGATCTCGACGAGGCGCGCGCGCTCCTCGCACGCGACCTCGTCAGCCGGCCCACGGCCGGGCTCGACGCGGGGCACGTGGCGTCGGCCACCGTCGAGTCGGTCGCCGAGAATCTGACCGACTCGTTCCTCGCGCCGGCGTGCTTCTTCCTCGTCGCGGGGCTGCCCGGCGTCGCAGCCTACCGCGCGATCAACACCGCCGACGCGATGTTCGGCTATCGCGAAGGGGCGCTCGAGCACTTCGGGAAGGTCGCCGCGCGCCTCGACGATCTGTTGAACCTCCTGCCGGCGCGTCTGGCGGGTTGCGCGATCGTGGGGGGCGCGGCGCTCGCCGGCGTGAGCGCACGCCGCGCGCTCGCCGTCATGCGGCGCGATCGCCGGCGCACCGCGAGCCCGAACGCGGGGTGGACGATGGCGGCGATGGCCGGCGCCCTCGGCGTGGCGCTCGAAAAGCCCGGCGCCTACCGGCTCGGCGAGGGCTCGCCGCCGCCGGCCGAGGACATCGAGCGGTCGATTCGCGTGTTCGCCCGGGCCTCGGCACTCGGCGGCCTCTCGCTGATCGCGGTCGCCGGCGTTGTGGCTGGAATCTGGCCGTAAACACGTCCAGTTAGACGACGTCTCCTCAGACAGAAGACGAAGCCGTGCACACCGCCTCGACTCGAGCGCCCTCCCGGCGTCTCCGCGCGCGCCGCGCCCGAGCGCGGATCGAGGCGTCCCGCAGCTCGCCGCTCGGGCTCCCTCGCGCCGGTTTTGGCCCGCGAGGGCAGGGCGTTGGAGTGCTTTTTATTCGGCGCGGCTTCCAGGCGTGCCTATCATGGGTCGTGTCGCTGACGGATCGGTTGTCCGAGGGCGTGCGGACGGCGCTCGCGAGCGCCGGACTGCCCGACTGTCTCGAGGCGCTCCGGCCGCACTGGGAGCGGTTGCGGGCAGAGGCCGCGGC
>JBBTPF010000010.1:1674-6209 GCA_038066295.1 Candidatus Methylomirabilota bacterium
CGAGACGTGCCAGTGGGAGATCCCGCGCCAACCCGAGCACGGCGACTACGCGACCAACGTCGCGATGGCGCTCGCGCGCGCGGCCCGCCGCGCTCCGCGGCAGGTCGCCGAGCTGATCGCGAAGCACCTGCCGTCGCTGCCGGAGATCGAGCGGCTCGAGGTCGCCGGGCCGGGCTTCCTGAACGTCTTCCTCGCGCCTGCGTGGTGCGCGGGCGCGCTCCGCGAGATCCTCGCAGCGGGCGACGCCTACGGCCGCGGGGAGGCCGAGCGCGGCCGCCGCATCCGGCTCGAGTTCGTCTCGGCGAACCCGACGGGCCCGCTCGTGATCGTCAACGCGCGCGCGGCCGCCGTCGGCGACGCGCTC
Source organism: Candidatus Methylomirabilota bacterium (assembly GCA_038066295.1). GTDB lineage: Bacteria > Methylomirabilota > Methylomirabilia > Rokubacteriales > CSP1-6 > JACPCG01. The sequence continues at coordinate 2,039 of JBBTPF010000010.1, forward strand.
GCGCGGCTTCTGCGCTCCCAGGGCGCCGCGGTCACGACGGAGTACTACGTGAACGACGCCGGCAACCAGTTCGAGGCGCTCGCGCGCTCGTTCGAGGCGCGCGTCGCGCAGGAGTACGGCGAGCCCGCGGCGCTGCCGGAGAACGGCTACCCGGGCGAGTACCTCGTGGATCTCGCCAAGGACTACCGCTACGAGGGCGGGTCGCCGATGCCGGCGCTGTCCGAGCGCGGGCGGCTCGAGCACTTCGGCCGGTGGGCCGTCGCGCGGATGGTCGAGCGGCAGCGGCGGATCCTGCGCGACTACGGCGTGGAGTACGACGTCTGGGCGTCGGAGCAGCGCGACGTGCGCGACACGGGGCTCCACGAGACGGTGCTCGCGGAGCTGGCCGCGCGCCGGCTCACGTACGAGAAGGACGGCGCGCTCTGGTTCCGCTCGTCCGAGATCGGGGAGGATGCCGCCGACGACAAGGACCGGGTCCTGCGCCGCTCGAGCGGCGAGGTCACGTACTTCGCCGTGGACGTCGCGTACCACCACTGCGTGAAGTTCGCGGGCGCCGACCGGGTCATCAACCTCTTCGGTCCCGATCACCACGGCTACGTGCCGCGCATGAAGGCGGCGATGCGGGCGCTCGGCCATCCGCCGGAGGCGTTCGAGGTCCTCATCGTCCAGCTCGTCACGCTCCTGCGCGACGGCCAGCCCGTGCGGATGTCCAAGCGGCGCGGTGAGTTCGTGCTGATGGAGGAGCTCCTCGAGGAGGTCGGGCGCGACGCTGCGCGCTTCACCTTCCTCACCCGTCGCCACGACAGCCCGCTCGAGTTCGACCTGGCGGTCGCCACCCGCCACTCCAGCGAGAACCCCGTCTACTACGTCCAGTACGCGCACGCGCGCATCCGGTCGATCTATAAACAGGCGGCCGAGCAGGGGATCGTCGTGCCGCCGCTCGCCGAGACGGACCTCTCGCCGCTCCGCGAGTCCGAGGAGCTCGCGATCATCAAGCGCCTCCTGCAGTACCCGGAGATCGTGAAGGGCGCGGCGCGCGCGCTGGAGCCCCACCGGCTCGCGTACTTCCTCCAGGAGCTCGCGGGCGCGTTCCACCCGTACTACAAGAACCACCGGGTGATCCAGGACGACCGGACGCTCATGGTCGCGCGGCTCGCGCTCTGCGCGGGCGTCGGGCGGGTCATCCGGAACGGCCTCGAGCTGCTCGGCGTGGGCGCGCCGGAGAGCATGTGATGGCGGTGAAGCGCAAGGGCGGGGGCGGCGCCGGGACCCTCCTGGTCGTCGTCGGCTGCCTCGCGGTGCTCGGCGGCACGTTCGCGCTCGGCGTGGTGGCCGGCCGCCAGTGGCCAAGCTCTCCGTTCGGGAAGAGCGCGCCGGCGACGAAGACCGCGCGGGAGAAAGACCGCGACCGGGGCGCGCGCGCGCCCGAGCCGGCGCCGACGCTCACGTTCTACCAGGAGCTCACCGCGCCGCTCACGGCGCCGCCGCCGGCGAAGCCGCCGAAGCCGCGCGCCGAGAAGACCGAGACGCCGAAGCCCGACGCGGCCCGGACGGACGCGCCGAAGCCGGACGCGCCGGGCGCCGAGGCCGAGGGCGCCGCGCCGCCGCTGGCCCAGTTCACCGTCCAGGTGGGCGCGTACCGGGCGCGCGAGCCCGCGGAGGCGCTGCGGGCACGCCTCGCCGCGCAGGGCCACGACGCGTACGTCGTCGAGGCCGAGGGCCCGGGCGGCGTCCGCTTCCGCGTCCGGGTCGGCGCGTTCCCGACGCGCGAGGCGGCGCAGGCGGTGGCCGCCCGCATCGGGGCGGGCGAGCGCGCGCCCTCCGCGTTCGTCACGACCCGCTAGTGTCCCGTCCGCAACATCATGTCCAGAACTGCCGCCACGCGGGCCCGGCGCCGGCGATCGTTATCATGACACGTTGGAGGTGCGCTAGATGGGCGGACGGCGTCCAGGCCGCGTCGTCATCAGCGAGGCGGAGCTCGAGGCCCGTGTCGCCGAGCTCGGCCGGGCGATCGCGCGCGATTACGCGGGCCGCGAGCCCGTGCTGGTCGGCGTGCTCCAGGGCGCGTTCGTGTTCATGGCGGACCTGGTCCGCGCGATCCCGATCGACCTCGCGACCGACTTCGTCGGTCTCCAGAGCTACGAGGGCGGCGCCAAGTCGTCCGGGCAGGTGAGGCTCGTCTCGGACCTCTCGCTCCCCATCGCCGACCGCCACGTGCTCATCGTGGAAGACGTCGTGGATACCGGGCTCACGCTCGAGTACCTCCGGCGGAACCTCGAGGCGCGGCGCCCCAGGAGCGTGCGCGTCTGCGTCCTCGCCGACAAGGCCGCCTGCCGGCAGGTGCCGGCGGCGCTCGACTACGTCGGCTTCACGATCCCCGACGTCTACGTGGTGGGATACGGGTTCGATTACCAGGGCTTCTACCGCAACCTGCCGTACGTCGCGGCGCTCGAGGGCGGCTGAGCAGCGCGGTGCGTCATTGAACCCTGGTGCTATAATGACCCGACATGAACCAGGTCTATAAGAACCTCGCCCTCTGGATGGTGATCGGCCTGATCGTCATCCTGCTGTTCACCGTCTTCCAGGGCGCGCAGCAGGGCGGCCAGGAGCAGCCGAACTTCTCCGAGTTCCTCAAGGCCGTGGACCAGGGCCGGGTGGAATCGGTCGTCATCCGCGGCAACCACGTCACCTACACGCTGAAGGACTCCGCCCAGACGCAGCGCACGTACATCGTCGAGTACCCGGACCTCGTGAAGACGCTCAAGGAGCGCGGGGTGCGGATCGCGGTGAAGCCGCCGGACTCGAACCCGTGGTACGCGATCTTGCTGCAGTGGGTGCCGATGCTCCTCTTCATCGGCGTCTGGGTCTTCTTCATGCGCCAGATGCAGGGCGGCGGCGCCAAGGCGCTCTCGTTCGGCAAGGCCCGCGCGCGGCTGATATCGGAAAAACAAAACAAGATCACGTTTCAGGACGTCGCCGGCGTCGATGAAGCGAAGGAAGAGCTGCGCGAGATCATCGATTTCTTGAAGGATCCGCAGAAGTTCCAGAAGCTCGGCGGGAAGATCCCGAAGGGCGTGCTCCTCGTCGGGCCCCCCGGCACGGGCAAGACGCTGCTGGCGAAGGCCATTGCCGGCGAGGCGAACGTGCCCTTCTTCTCGATCTCCGGGTCGGATTTCGTGGAGATGTTCGTCGGCGTCGGGGCCTCGCGCGTCCGCGACCTGTTCGAACAGGGCAAGAAGCACGCGCCGTGCATCATCTTCATGGACGAGATCGACGCGGTCGGACGCCACCGCGGCGCGGGGCTGGGCGGCGGCCACGACGAGCGGGAGCAGACGCTGAACCAGCTTCTCGTCGAGATGGACGGCTTCGAGACGAACGAGGGCGTCATCCTGATCGCGGCCACGAACCGTCCGGACGTGCTCGACCCGGCGTTGCTGCGGCCCGGCCGCTTCGACCGGCAGGTCGTCGTGCCGCGGCCCGACGTCAGGGGGCGCGAGGAGATCCTCCGCGTCCACACCCGGCGCATCCCGCTCGCGCCGAACGTCGAGCTGAAGGTCCTCGCGCGCGGCACGCCCGGCTTCTCGGGCGCCGACCTCGCGAACCTCGTGAACGAGGCGGCGCTGCTCGCCGCGCGCCAGAACAAGAAGACGGTCGAGATGCCCGACTTCGAGAGCGCGAAGGACAAGGTCCTCATGGGCGTCGAGCGCCGCTCCATGATCATCTCCGACACGGAGAAGCGGACGATCGCCTACCACGAGGCGGGGCACACGCTCGTCGCCGACTTCCTGCCGGGCACCGACCCGGTCCACAAGGTGACGATCATCCCGCGCGGGCGCGCGCTCGGCCTCACGCAGCAGCTCCCGCTCGACGACAAGTACAACTACTCGCGCGACTACCTGATCAACCGGATCACGATCCTCCTGGGCGGGCGCGCCGCGGAGGAGGTCGTCCTCAACCAGCAGACCACCGGCGCCGGCGACGATCTCGAGAAGGCGACCGAGATGGCGCGCAAGATGGTCTGCGAGTGGGGCATGTCCGAGACGCTCGGGCCGCTGACCTTCGGCAAGAACGAGGAGCACATCTTCCTCGGCCGCGAGGTGGCCCGGTCCAAGGACTACAGCGAGCACACGGCGCTCCAGATCGACGCCGAGATCAAGCGCATCGTGATGGA
>JBBTPF010000011.1:0-3042 GCA_038066295.1 Candidatus Methylomirabilota bacterium
AGAAGCCGCCGACCCGCTGCAGGCGCTCCTTGTGGCTGTCGACGACGGTCTCCTCGCCGTAGTAATGCGTGTAGTAGTGCGTGTACGTGTAGCCGGCGATCTCGGTCTTCACGTCGTTGAGCACGACGCCCCAGACCTTGCCGCCGACGTTCTCCACGTGGACCTTCGCGCGCCTGAGCACGAGGCGGCCGACCTTGCCCGCCTGGTAGACGAGGATCACGCCGTCGGCCTGCGCGGAGACGATCGCCGCGTCGGTGACCGGCAGGACCGGGGGCGTGTCGATCAGCACCACGTCGTACTCCTCGCGCACGGCGCGCAGGAACGCGGCCATGGCGGGCGTCGAGAGCAGCTCCGAGGGGTTCGCGGGGATCGGGCCCGCCTCGATGATGTGCAGGTTGTCGAGGCCGGGCGCAGCCATGATGTCTTCCATCTCAAAGCGGCCCATCAGAATGTCGGCCACCGTCCGGATGCAGTCGCGCCACTGGACGCTGCCCACGAGGATGTTGGAGAGGCCGGGCTCGCGCTCGATGCCGAAGAAGCGGTGGATGCTCGGCCGTCGCAGGTTCGCGCCGACGAGGAGCGTGCGCTGCCCGCTCTGGGCCATCGTGAGCGCGAGGTTGACGATCGTCGTCGTCTTGCCCTCCTGGAGGGTCGGGCTCGTCACGACGAGGACCTTGCCGGACCGCTCCATCCGGGCGAACTGGATGTTCGTGCGCAGGGTCCGGTACGCCTCGGCCACCGGCGACTTCGGGTCGAAGTGCGTGATCAGGAGCGCGTGGCTCAGCAGGGCCTCGGGGTCCATCTGCGCCAGCGACGGCCGGCGCTCGAGGATGCGCTGCACCGTCTCGCGCGAGTCGATGTGCGGCACCACGCCGAGCACGGGGACCTCCAGGTACGCCTCGACGTCCTCGATCGTGCCGATCGAGGTGTCGAGCGTCTCCTGCACGAACGCGAGGACGAGGCCGAGCGACAGCCCCAGCAGCGCGCCGACGAGCACGGTGTTGAGCGTCTCGGCGCCCACCGGCGCGTCCGCCTCGATCGCCGGACGGACGATCGAGACCTCCTCGATCTTCTCGGACTCCTTGATGAGCGCCTCCTGGTGCCTCGCCTTCAGGAGGGTGAGCAGATCGTCGTTGCTCTTGGCCTCGCGCTGCAACCGCTGCATCGTCAGCTCGACCGCGGGCACCTCGCGGTTCTTCTGCAGCAGCTCCCCCATCTGCCGGTTCAGGATCTCCTCGCGGGTGCGCAGCATCGCGATCTGCGCGGCCACCTCGCGGCGCATCTCGAGCCGGACCTCGCGCATGCGGTCGTCGAGCGCCTGCAGCCGGGGGTGCTTCTCGGTGACCTCGAGGGCGAGGTTGTTCCGCTCCAGGAGCAGCTCGGAGTACATCGTCTGGAGGCGCTGCATCGCCGGGTTCGACGTCTCGATGAACACGCGCTCGGACGTGTTCGCCGGGTCGATCCGCGCCAGGCGCTGCTGGACCAGCTCGAGCTCGGTCCGGTGCTGGCGGGCCTTCTCGATGTCCCCGCGGACCTGCGTGAACAGCGAGAGCAGCACCGACGATTCGGCGCCGGGCGAGATGATCCGGTTGGCCTCGCGGAACGCCCAGACCTCGGCCTCCGCCCGCTTGACGCGCGCCTCCGCCTCCTTGAGCTGGCCCTCGATGAACTTGCGGGCCTCCGTGACGCGGAGGTTCCGCTGGGCCCGGTTGTGGTCGCGATACACCTCGGCGATCGTGTTCGCGATGTCGCGCGCCTCGCGCCGGTTCGTGGACAGGGCCGTGATCTCGAGGATCGAGGTGCTCGGAACGCGCGCCACCTTCACCCTGGAGCCGATCGCGTCGAGGGCGGCCCAGTAGCTCCGCGACTCGCGGAGCGCCTCGCCGGAGGCCGTCTCCGGGAGGCGGCCGAGCCGCTTCGCGGCCTCGTCGAGGATCGGGTAGCTCTTGATGAGGCTCACCTGCGTCTCGATGTTGTCGGTGCTCGAGTAGGAGAGGACCTCGACCAGGAGGCCCGACAGCTGCGTGGACTGCTCGAACTTCACCGCCGCGCTGGCCTGGTAGACCGGCACCGTCTGCTTGGCGAACCAGAAGCTGAAGAGCGCGACGAGCACCGTCGAGGCGATGATGATCAGCCGGCGGCGGCGGACGATCAGCCAGTAGTCGCGGAGGTTCATCTCGTACTGCGCCACTACCGGAACACCTCGCTGACGCTGGGCCGGAGCATCCTCACCGCGCGCCCTCGGCGACGGGGCCGGTGATGTAGATGAACGGCGCCTCGGAGAGGTCGGTCGTCTTCGCCGTGGGCAGGCGCTGGCCCTTGCCGTCGGCCAGGACCTCGACGCGCGGGCGGAGCGGATGGTTCCGGTTCACCGCGACGACGCGCCCGACCTCGCCCGTGTTCAGGCGCACGAGCGTGCCGGGCGGGAAGACGGAGATCTCGGACAGGAGCGCCTTGACGAGCGCCGACGAGAACGACTCGTGCTTGGAGCGCACGATCTCCCGGATCGCCTCGTGCGGCCGGAGCCGCGGCCGCGGCGTCGGCGGCAGCGTGAGCCCGGTGTAGGTGTCCACGAGGCCCAGGATCTTCGCGTCCGGGTCGATCGCCGCGCCCTGCACGCCGTTCGGGAACCCCTGGCCCTGCTCGCGCTCGTGGTGCTGCAGCACCGCGTCGACGATCCCGTCGTACGGCGGCGACCACCGCCGGACGAGCTCGGCCCCGAGCCGCGGATGGGAGTGATACTGCGCCTGCTCGTCGGCGGACAGCGCGTCGAGCCCTCGCAGGATCCGCTCGGGGAGCTGCCACAGCCCGACGTCGATGAGGCAGCCGGCCATGCCGAGCTGGATCAGGCGCCGCCGGTCGTAGCCGACGTCGGTGCCGATGCGCAGCGAGAGCACCGCGACGCGCGCCTGGTGAAACGCCAGATAGTCCACCCCCGGCGGCGCCGCCGGGTTGTTCGCGATCCAGAACAGCTCGCCGGATTTCTCCAGCGAGAGCACCGCGCGCTCGATCAGCCGCTCGAGGTCGCCCCAGGGAAGCGGC
>JBBTPF010000012.1:0-1509 GCA_038066295.1 Candidatus Methylomirabilota bacterium
GCGTGCCGCGTGGTCGAGCGACCCCTCCCGAGGCCGCGCTCCGCGGGCCCCCGGCTGTCTCCACGGGTCGTTCACGAATAATCCGCCCTAGAAATCCTTGCGAAGCCCCTGCCGGCGCAAGGTCTCGAGCGGCACGCGCGAGAGCTGGTCGAGAACGAACTCGCGGACCGTGCGCGGCGGCGGCAGGTCCCGGACGATCCGCCCACCCGCGACGAGCGGCTTGAGGAGCGGGTCCCACACGCCCCCGCCGGCTCCCGCGGCCGGCTGCTTGCCGGCCGGCAGGACGACGGTCTCGCGCGGCGCGCCGCGGCGCCGGTAGACCTCCTTCGCGCCCGACCACTTCCCGCGTTTGGCCATCGGCCGTCCCTCGATCTCCATGATGTCGAGCGCGAAGTTCAGCACGGGCGCGTTCGCGATGGCCGTGCCGACGCCGTAGCCGTCCACGATCGGGTTGAGGGTCAGGATCTCGTACTCGTCCACGCCGCCCGAGGCCAGGATCTTCACGTGGCTGAAGCCCCGGAGGTCGAGCTCCCAGCGGACCTCCTCGAGGATGCGGTAGAAGTCGCCGCGCCGCGACGAGGGCGTGTCCAGCCGCACGGCGTAGAGGTCACGGCCGAGCGCCTCGGCGACGCGGATCGCCTCGAACTTCTCGTCCTGGAGCGTGTCCACCAGCGCCACGCGGCGGACCTTCGCGTCCACCACCTCGTGGAAGGCCTTGAGCGCCTCCACCGTGTCGCCCACCATCAGCACGAGCGAGTGCGGGATGGTGCCCATCGGGTCGGCGTCGATCAGCTCGGCGGACTTCGTCACCGCGACGCCGTCGCAGCCACCCACGAACGCGTTGCGCTCGATCATCGGCGCGAGCGTCGGGTGCATGCGGCGCGCCCCGAACGAGATGACCTGGCGGTCCCCCGCCGCCTTCTTGCAGCGCGCCGCCTTCGTCGCGATCCCCGACGCCTGGCAGAGGAGGCCGAGGAGCGCCGTCTCGTACTGCGCCCACTCGACGTACGTGCCCTCGATCCGCAGCACCGGCTGGTAGGGCTCGAAGAGCGTCCCCTCGTCCATCGCCCACACGTCCACGGGCACGCCGTCGAGCAGCGCCGCCGCCTCCTCGACGCCCGCGAGAATACCCCACGGCCAGTCCTCGGGCAGGGACTTGAGGTAGACCTCGGCCTTGACGCGCTTCCGGTCGCCGCGGTGGGTCAGGATCTGCACGGTGCGCGCGAAATAGACGTCGGAGACTTCGCCGCGCTTGATCTCGGCGTCGGAGGCGGTGTGGAACGGGCGCTTCGGGGCGTTCGCCATGGCGTCTACGGCCTTCGGGCCGCGCCGAAGGTGCGAAAAAGTGTGTCAGAACCTCCCGGGCAAGTCAAACCGCCCCTGTGGCGCGGCAGGGGCGGCCTCGGGAGGGGCGGCGGTGCCTGGGGTGCCGCCCGCGGAGCCGGAGCCGACGGGCGATGGCGACCAGGATGCCGCAGACGCGACACGAGTCTGGGTCGTGCGCGAACC
>JBBTPF010000013.1:0-13834 GCA_038066295.1 Candidatus Methylomirabilota bacterium
GCGAGAAGGGCAACCACATCGTGACGACCGCCATCGAGCAGCGGGCGAGCATGGATGTCGCGAGGCGCCTCGATCGGCAGGGGCTCGAGGTGACGTACGTGCCCGTCGGACCCGATGGTCTCGTGGACCCGGAGGCGCTCCGCAAGGCGATCACGGACAAGACGATCCTGATCTCCGTGATGTTCGCGAACAACGAGATCGGGACGATCCAGGACATCGCGGCCGTCGGCCGGCTCGCCAAGGAGAAGGGCGTCATCTTTCATACCGACGCCACGCAGGCCGTCGGCAAAGTGCCCGTGGACGTCGAGGCGATGGGGATCGACCTCCTCTCGTGCACCGCGCACCTCATCTACGGCCCGAAGGGCGTCGGCGCGCTCTACGTCCGGCGCAAGGGGCCGCGGGTGCGGATCGCGCCGCTCATCGACGGCGGCGGCCACGAGCGCGGGATGCGCTCGGGCACCCTGCCGGTGCCGCTCATCGTCGGCTTCGGGCGCGCGGCCGAGATCTGCGGGGAGGTCATGAAGGAGGAGGGCGCCCGCCTCGCGAGGCTCCGCGACAGGCTCCAGGAGATGATCCTCTCGGACGTCGAGGAGGCGTACCTGAACGGGCACCCGGACCGGCGGCTGCCGCACAACCTGAACATCTCGTTCGCGTACGTCGAGGGCGAGTCGGTGCTGATGGGGTTGAACAAGGAGAGCGCGCTCTCCTCGGGCTCGGCGTGCACCTCCGCGACGCTCGAGCCGTCGTACGTGATCGGCGCGCTCGGGGCGAGCGCGGAGCTCGCGCACTCGTCCATCCGCTTCAGCCTCCACCGGTTCACCACCGAGGAGGAAGTCGAGTACGTCGGCAAGCGGACGATCGAGGTCGTGAAGCGGCTGCGCGACATGTCGCCGCTCTACGAGCTCGCCAAGGAGGGTGTCGATATCAAGTCCATCCATTGGAAGGCCGGGTAAGGGGGACGCGCATGGCGTACAGCGAGAAGGTCGTCGATCACTACAACAATCCCCGCAACGTCGGCTCCTTCACGAAGGACACCCCGGGAGTGGGGACCGGACTGGTGGGAGCGCCGGAGTGCGGCGACGTGATGAAGCTCCAGATCAAGGTCAATCTCGAGACCGGTCTGATCGAGGACGCGAAGTTCAAGACGTTCGGGTGCGGCAGCGCCATCGCGTCGTCGAGCCTCGCCACCGAGTGGCTCAAGGGCAGGACGGTCGACGAGGCCGCCAAGATCAAGAACACGGACATCGTGAACGAGCTCAGGCTGCCGCCGGTGAAGATCCACTGCTCGGTGCTGGCCGAGGACGCGATCCAGGCGGCGCTGGCGGACTACAAGGAAAAGTATGCTTCGGCGGGAGCCGGGGCGGCGTCCAGGTAACGAGCGGAGGGAGAGTCCCATGGCGGTGGCACTGTCGGAAGCCGCGGCGAAGCAGGTGAAGGAGCTCAGGCGGACCCAGAACCTGCCGGATACCGTGTGTCTGCGGATGGGCGTGAAGGGCGGCGGGTGCTCGGGGCTCTCGTACTCGCTGGAGTTCGACAGCGAGATCGGGCCGCACGACAAGGAGTTCGAGATCGACGGCATCAAGGTCGTCGTGGACAAGAAGAGCTACCTGTACCTGAACGGCACGACGCTCGACTACGTCCAGCAGGGGTTGACGGGCGGGTTCACGTTCGTGAACCCCAACGCGAAGTCGAGCTGTGGCTGCGGCACGTCCTTCTCGGCGTAGCCGGGTCGAAGGAGCGCACGAGGACGGGCCCGGCGAAGGGCCCGTCCTCATTTTGAGCGTGGGATAGGCGGTATGGACTATTTCGAGGTCTTCGGGCTGCCACGGCGGCTCGGCATCGACGCGGCGGAGCTCCAGCGACGGTTCTACGATCTCTCGCGGCGCCATCACCCGGACTTCCACCAGGCGGCGCCGCCGGACGAGCAGGCCCGCGCGCTCGAGGCCTCCGCGCGCCTCAACGCGGCGTACCGCGCGCTCCGTGACCCGATCGCCCGCGTGGACTATCTCGTCCGCCTCGAGGAGGGCCGGGAGACGAAGGAGGGCGCCGGGGTGAAGCCCAAGGCGCCGCCCGAGCTGCTCGAGGAGATGTTCGAAATCCAGGAGGCGCTCCAGGAGGCTCAGGCCGGGGGTCTGGACGGGAGCGGCCGCACCACGCTCGCGGCCCAGCGCGAGAAGCTGCGCGCCCGGCTCCAGGACATCGAGGCGAGCCTCGCCGGGGAGCTCAGCGAGGCGTGGGACACGGCGGCCGCCGCCGACCGCGGGCGCCTCATCACCGCCTTCAAGGAAGCGCTGGCGACCCGGGCGTACCTCGGCACGGTGCTCGACGACCTGGGGGCCACGCTCGGAGAGAGTCAGGACGGACATGTCGCGAATCGTCGGCATTGACCTCGGGACCACCAACAGCCTCGTCGCGTACTTCGACGAGAAGACCGGGCTCCCGACGGTGATCCCCGACCGGGAGGGGCAAGCGCTCCTGCCGTCGATCGTCGCGTTCACGCCCGACGGCGTGCTGGTCGGCGCGCCCGCCAAGCGGCAGCTCGTGCGCCGGCCCGAGACGACGGTGTACTCGGTCAAGCGCCTCATGGGACGCGGGTACGAGGATGTCAAGGAGGAGCTCTGCTACTTCCCGTTCCGGGTGCGTCCCTGCGAGGGCATCGTGAAGATCGAGCTCGGCGGCCGCGAGGTGACGCCGCCCGAGGTGTCGGCGATCGTGCTCAAGTCCCTCAAGGAGCGCGCCGAGGCGCACCTCGGCGAGCGGGTGGAGCAGGCGGTCATCACGGTGCCGGCCTACTTCAACGACAGCCAGCGCCAGGCGACGAAGGACGCCGGCCGGATCGCCGGGCTCGACGTCGTCCGCATCGTCAACGAGCCGACGGCCGCGTCGCTCGCCTACGGGCTCCAGCGGGTGAAGGACGGCGTCATCGCCGTCTACGACCTCGGCGGCGGGACCTTCGACATCTCGATCCTGCGGGTCAAGGACGGCGTCTTCGAGGTGCTCGCCACCAACGGCAACACGCGCCTCGGGGGCGACGACTTCGACCGGGCGATCGTCCTCTGGCTCCTCGACGACGTCCTCGGACGGCACGGCGCCTACCTCGGGCGCGACAACGAGGCGATGCAGGAGCTGCGGCTCGCCGCGGAGGCCGCGAAGATCCGGCTCTCGTCCGAGGAGCGGACGCCGCTCACGATCCCGTTCGAGGCGTTCACCTACCACCGCGAGATCACGCGGCGCGACCTCGAGAGGCTGATCGAGAAGCTCGTGGAGTCCACGCTCGGGCCCTGCCAGATGGCGCTGGCCGACGCGGGGCTGAGTCCGGCGGACATCGACGAGGTCGTGCTCGTCGGCGGCTCGACGCGCGTGCCGCTCGTGCGTCGGCGGGTGCAGGAGATCTTCGGCAGGACGCCGCACAGCCAGCTGAACCCCGACGAGGTCGTGGCGCTCGGCGCGGCCGTCCAGGCGCACATCCTCGCGGGCGGGATCACGACCATGCTGCTGCTCGACGTCACGCCGCTCTCCCTCGGCATCGAGACGCTCGGCGGCATCGTGAGCGTGCTGATCCCGCGCAACACCACGATCCCGGCGAGCGCGCGGGAGATGTTCACCACGTCGGTGGATGGCCAGACCTGCGTGGACATGCACGTGGTCCAGGGGGAGCGCGAGCTCGTCAGGGACTGCCGCTCGCTCGCCCGCTTCGAGCTCTCCGGCGTGGACCCGATGCCGGCGGGGATGCCGAAGATCGAGGTGACGTGCCTCATCGATGCGAACGGTATGCTCCAGGTGACGGCGAAGGAGCTGCGGACGGGCAAGGCCGCGGCGATCGAGGTGAAGCCGTCCTACGGCCTCTCCGAGGCCGACGTCGAGCGGATGGTGGAGGACTCCTTCACCCACGCCGAGGCCGACGTGGAGGCGCGGCTCCTGATCGAGGCGCGGAACGAGGCGGACACGGTGATCACCCACGTCGAGCGCGCGCTGCGCCAGGGCGGCGAGCTCGTGCGCGCGGAGGAGCGCGAGGGCATTCGCGCCGCGCTCGACGCGCTGCGGCGGGCCCGCGCGACCGACCACCGGGACCTCATCCACGAGAAGACCACCGCCATGAACCGCGCGACCGAGCACCTCGCCGAGATCATGATGGACGCGGCCCTTCGGGGCGCGCTCGGCAGCAGGCGCGCGACGGAAATCATGGCCGGGGGAGTCGAGAGGGGGGAGTATTCCCGGTCTCCCGAGGAATCGTGATGGCGACGCACAAGGTCACGTTCCTGCCACTGAACGTCACCGTGGAAGTCGACGACACGAAGTACCCGCTCGCGGACCACGGTCAACCGGGCTCGCTGCTCGACATCGCGCTCGCCCACGACATCCCGCTGGAGCACAATTGTGGCGGGGCCTGCGCGTGCACGACCTGCCACGTGATCGTCAGGGAGGGGGAGGAGAATCTCTCCGAGATGCAGGCCGACGAGGAGGACCGGCTCGACACGGCCGAGGGGCTGACGATCCATTCGCGCCTCGGCTGCCAGGCCGTGGTGCAGGGCAGGGTCGTCGTGGAGATCCCGAAATGATCACCTGGCGCGACACCGAGGACATCGCGATCGCGCTCTCCGAGGGCCATCCGGGCCTCGATCCGCTGACGGTCCGCTTCACGGACCTCCACCGGTGGGTGACGGAGCTCCCGGGCTTCTCGGATGATCCGAAGGCCTCCAACGAGAAGATCCTCGAGGCGATCCAGATGGCCTGGCTGGACGAGTACCGGAACCGATGATCTTCTCCGCCCCCGCCCTCAACGTCTTCGCGTCTGCCACCGCGCCGCCGGCGCGACGTGGCGGCTTGAGGCTCTTACCAGGTGATCACCTGGTCGGATTTGAAAATCAGGTCGAGGAGCTGGGAGTACGAGAGGTCGGCGGGGACGCGGTGAACCGCGACGCGGGGCGGGAGGTCGGCTCCACCGGCGCCGGGGAGGAGCGCGACGGTGACGCGGTCGCCGGCGCCGAGCTGCCGCTCGATCGCGGCGCACGCGAGCGCGGCATCGGCGCCCTTCAGCAGGTGCAGGACCGCCGCCATCAGAACACCAGGAAGCGGCGGCCCCGGCGGACGAGCTCGGCGATCCCCTCGCGGGCGATCGGGATGACCTCGTGGCCATCCGAGTTCCAGTCGGGATCGTCGGGGATCGACGTCGTCTCGACGTGGAACGGGACGCCGAGCTGCTTCACGGCCGCGCGGAACTTGGCGATGTCGTCGCCGTCCACGAGGTCGTCGGTGTCGCCGTCGAGCAGGTGGGCGGCCGGGCCCGCCAGCACGAAGACGACGTCGTTGTCGTTCGCGGCGACGCCGAGCCCGATGCGCATGGCCTCGTTGGCCCGGTGCGAGGCGCGCGGGTCGGCGGAGATCACGACGACGACCGGTGGCTTGTCGGGCACGACCCCGGCCCCGCCAGACGCGCCGGCTCCGCCAGGCACGTTAATTGAGCGCGATGAAGCGGTCGGTGCCGTTGATCAGATCGGTGAGCACCACCAAGCCGCAGTAGGTGACGCCGTCCGAGTCCTCGAGCGGGATGCGGCGCTTCTGGCAGGCGTAGGCGCAGACGAAGAGCCTGGCACCGCGGCCGGCGAGCGCCGGGATGCGCGGATCGTCGAGCGCGCGGACGCCGTCGTCGATGAGGTAAAGATAGAGGTCGGCGCCGCGGGCCAGCGCGGCCTCGGAGAGCCCGACGGCGGTCTCGAGGTTCGGATGCTCGAGCCCCGTGGACAGGAGCAAGCCGAATTTCTTTTTCGCGAGATCCATTGCGGATCGAGCGTAGCATCCTAGGACAGTGGAGAGCAAGGCGATGACCCGTCGCGTGTACCTCGACCACAACGCCTCGACGCCCGTGCACCCCGAAGTGGTGGCGGAGATGCTCCCGTACTTCACCGAGATCTACGGCAACCCGTCGAGCATCCACGCCTTCGGGCGCGCGGCGCGCGAGGGCGTGGATCAGGCGAGGGAGCGGATCGCGGGCTTCCTCGGGGTCCCGCCCCAGGAGATCGTGTTCACGTCGGGCGGGACCGAGTCCGACAACTTCGCGATCAAGGGACTCGCGTTCGCATCCGGCAAGGGCCACCTGATCACCACGCGCGTCGAGCACCACGCGGTGCTCCGTACCTGTCAGGCGCTCGAGGGGTTCGGCTTCGAGGTGACGTACGTCGGCGTCGACGGGCACGGCATGGTCGATCCCGACGAGGTCCGGCGGGCGATCCGGCCGGGCACGATCGCGATCAGCGTCATGCATGCCAACAGCGAGGTCGGCACGATCCAGCCGATCGCGGAGATCGGCCGCCTCGCCCGCGAGCGGAAGATCCCGCTCCACGTGGACGCCGTCCAGACCCTGGGGAAGATCCCGCTCGACGTCGCCGCGCTCGGCATCGATCTGCTCTCCTTCTCCGGCCACAAGATCTACGGTCCGAAGGGCATCGCCGGTCTCTACCTCCGGCGGGGCACGAAGATGGTGGCCGTCCAGCACGGCGGCGAGCACGAGCGGCGCCGGCGGGCGGGCACGGAGAACGTGCCGGGGATCGTCGGGCTCGGGAAGGCGGTGGAGGTCCGGGCGCGCGACATGCACGCCGAGGCCAAGCGGCTGACGGCGCTCAGGAACCGGCTGTGGGAGGGTGTTCGGGCTCGGGTGCCCGAGGCGCGGCTCTCCGGCCACCCGACCGAGCGGCTGCCGGGCACCGCGAGCCTCCTCTTCCGCCACGTCGAGTCGGAGTCGATCGTGCTCGGTCTCGACCTCAAGGGGATCGGCGTGTCCGCCGGCTCGGCGTGCACCTCGGGCAACGTCGAGCCCTCGCACGTCCTCGTCGCGATGGACGTCCCCCTCGACTGGGCGATGGGCGCGGTGCGCTGCTCGCTCGGGCGGTCCACGACCGCCGAGGACATCGACTACGTCATCGACTGCGTCGAGCCGGTCGTGAAGAAGCTCCGGCAGGCGCTGCCCGTCGGCGCCGCATGAGGTACAGCGCCACGCTGCTCGACCACTTCCTCAACCCGCGGAACGCCGGGATGATGCGCGACCCGGACGGGACGGGCGAGGAGGAGTACGAGGGCTGCGGCGACCTCACGCGCTTCTTCCTGCGCGTCCGCGACGGGCGGGCGGTGGAGGTGCGCTTCCAGACCTACGGCTGCGGCCCGACGATCGCCGCGGCGAGTGTCGCGAGCGAGCTCGCCCGGGGCCGCTCGGTGGATGACCTGCGCCACGTCAAGGCGGAAGAGATCGAGGCCGCGCTCGAGGGGCTCCCCGAGGACCGCAAGCACGCCGCCGACGTCGCCGCCGGCGCGCTGCGGGCGGCGGCGCGCGACGTCCCCGGGACACGGGACTGACGGTGCTCGCCTCGCTCCGCCGCGACGTCCGGGCCGCGCTCGAGCGCGATCCCGCCGCCCGCTCGGCCCTCGAGGTCCTGCTCTGCTACCCGGGCGTCCACGCGCTCGTCTTTCACCGGCTCGCCCACGCGGTCTGGCGGAGCGGCCTGACGACGCTCGCACGCTGGCTCTCGCACCTCGGGCGGTTTCTCACGGGTATCGAGATCCACCCGGCGGCCCGGCTCGGGCCGGGGCTCTTCATCGACCACGGCATGGGCGTGGTGATCGGGGAGACCGCCGAGCTGGGCGAGGACGTCACGCTGCTCCAGGGCGTGACGCTCGGCGGGACGAGCCTCAAGCGCGAGAAGCGGCACCCGACGCTCGGCAACAACGTCGTCGTCGGCGCCGGGGCCGCCGTGCTCGGCGCGATCACCGTCGGCGACCACAGCCGGATCGGCGCCGGCTCCGTCGTCGTCCGCGACGTCCCGCCGAACGCCGTTGTCGTGGGCGTGCCGGGGCGGGTAACATACAAGGACGGCCAGCGGGTGACGGGGTTCGACTTCGACCAGACGGACCTGCCCGACCCGGTCAGCAAGGCGATCGAGCAGCTGGTCGAGCGCATCCGCGTGCTCGAGGGCGATCTCGAGACGCTGCGAAAGCGAACGGAGGAGGAACGCGCGTGACCCCGAAGGACGTCCTGAGCCTGAAAGAAGCCTCGACCTACCTCGCGATGGACGAGACCACGCTGAAGGCGCTGGCGACGGATCGGCTCATTCCGTCGCTCCAGCTCAACGGCGCGTGGGTGTTCTCCAAGAAGTCCATCGACAAGTGGCGGAGCCAAAAAGCCCGCAGGGGTTGATGCTTCCGCGCGAGCACGCCTGGTCGGTCCTCACCGAGTTCACCAGGAGCGACAGCCTCCGCAAGCACGCCCGCGCCGTCGAGGCCTCGATGCGCGCGTACGCCGTGAGGTACGGCGCGGATCCCGACACCTGGGGCGCGGCCGGCATGCTTCACGACTTCGACTACGAGATGCACCCCCGCGCCCCGCACCACCCGATGAAGGGCGCCGAGATCCTCCTCGCGCGCGGCGTGCCCGGCGCGATCGTCTACGCCGTCCTCGCCCACGCCGACTACTCCGGCATGCCCCGCGTGTCGCTGCTCGACCGGGCGCTCTACGCGTGCGACGAGATTTCCGGATTTGTCCACGCCTGCGCGCTGGTGCGGCCCGGCAAGGTCATCACCGGCCTGGAAGTCGGGTCGGTGAAGAAAAAGCTCAAGGACAAGGCGTTCGCCCGGACGGTGAACCGGACCGACGTCTATCGCGGCGCCGAGGAGCTCAGGGTCGATCTCGACGCGCACATCGCGTTCGTCATCGGGGCACTGACCGACGTCGCGTCCGAGATCGGTCTCGCCCGCGCGTGACCGGTCGCCGGGGCCGGGCACGCCCTCCTCGACCACACTAGCGAAAACCCGTAAGCTCGTTCCGCATGCGTGACGTCCGAGTCAACCCCCAGAAGCAACGGGTCTCGGAGAGCGTGCCCGACCCCGTCGACCGGCCGGCGCGGGCGATCGCGCATGTGGACATGGACGCGTTCTACGCGGCGATCGAGCAACGGGACAAGCCCGAGCTGCGCGGGCGGCCCGTGATCGTGGGCGCGCATCCTATGGGGCGCGGCGTCGTCTCGACCGCGTCGTACGAGGCCCGCGAGTACGGCGTCCACTCGGCGATGCCGATCGGCCGCGCCGCCCGCCTCTGCCCCCACGCCGCCTTCCTGCCCGTGGACATGGCGAAGTACCGCCGGGTCTCGCTCCAGATCATGGCGATCCTCGCCGACTTCTCGCCGCTCGTGGAGCCCGTGTCGGTGGACGAGGCGTTCCTGGACCTCACGGGCACCGAGCGGCTCTTCGGGAGCCCGCTGGAGGCCGTCCGGCAGATCAAGGCGCGCATCCGGAGCGAGACCGGACTCAGCGCCTCCGCCGGGCTCGCGCCGAACAAGTTCCTCGCCAAGGTCGCCTCGGACCTCGAGAAGCCCGACGGGCTCGTGGTCGTCCCTCCCGGCGCCGAGGCGGGTTTCCTCGCGCCGCTCCCGGTCGAGCGCATCTGGGGCGTGGGGCACGTCACCGCGAAGGCGCTGCGCGACCTCGGCATCGCGACGGTCGGCCAGCTCCAGGGCGTGCCGCGCGCCGTCTTCGTCAGGCGCTTCGGCAAGCACGGGGAAGACCTCCACGATCTCGCCTTCGGCCGCGACGACCGTCCGGTCGAGCCCTTCGGCCTGCCCAAGTCGGTCGGGGCCGAGGAGACGTTCGACGCCGACGTGCGGGATGCCGAGCGCCTGAAGACGACGCTCCGCTCCCAGGCCGAGCGGGTGGCCGCCGAGCTGAGGGAAGGAGGCTTCGCCGCCGCCCGGGTCACGCTGAAGCTCCGCCTCGCTCCGTTCGAGACCCACACCCGGAGCGTCACGGGGGAACCGACGCAGGACGGGCTGGAGCTCTACCGGCGCGCCGTGACCCTTCTCGACCGGGAGCGCGTGACGCGCCCGGTGAGGCTCATCGGGCTCTCGGCCTCCCGCCTGGGGCCGGCGGGCCAGGGCCAGCTCGACCTCCTCGACCCTGCCGCGCTGCGCCGCGAGCGCCTTTCGCGGGTCGTGGACCGGCTCACGGAGCGCTTCGGCGAAGGAACCGTGGTCCCTGCGACCCTGTTGTCGAGACGAAGCCTCCGGCGCCGGGCGGGCGGTGTATAATTCGGCAAACCTGCAACCGGACGGACAGGTCACTCGGACCCCAATGACTGACGTGTCGAAGAGGAGCTCATCATGCGAATCAGACTGACGGTGCTGCTCGTGGCTCTCGCCTTCGTGGCGGCCTCCCCGGCGCTCGCCCAGACCAAGGCTCCGGGAGTGACCGACACGGAGATCGTCGTCGGCATCACGACCCCGCTGTCCGGCCCGGCGGCAACCTGGGGGGCGACGGCGCTCGGCATGGAGGCCTGGGCCAAGCACGTGAACGATCAGGGAGGTGTGCACGGGCGCAAGATCCGCGTGGTCATCAAGGACGACGGATACAACCCGGGGCGGGCGCTGGCCAACCTCAACGAAATCAAGGACAGCGTCTTCATGAACGTGGGCCTGCTCGGCTCGGCGATCATCAATGCCGCCAAGGACTTTCCCCACGACAATAAGTTCCTGGTGGTGAACCCGTACGGGAACCCGACCATCTGGGCGGCTCAGCCCAAGGAAAAGCTCCGTTACGTCTTCGTGAACTACCCGGACTACCGCGACGAGACCGAGTTCATCGTCACCTACGCGACGAACAACCTCGGCGTCGGCAAGTTCGGCATCTTCTACCAGAACGACGCCTTCGGGCTGCCGAGCCTGGATGGGGCCAAACGGGCCATGGGGAAGCTCGCCGGCAAGGCGACCCTCGTCGGGCAGGTCCCCTATGAAGTGGCCGACCGCGAGCTCGGGACCCACGCGCTGAAGCTCAAGGAGTCGGGCGCCGAAGCTGTGGTGATCTTCTCGACCACGGTCCACGGCGCCAATATCGTGAAGGAGATGGCCAAGGTGGGTTTCCGGCCGAAGCTGCTCGGCTCCTTCCCGGTGGGCGACCACATCACGATGTTCCGGCTGGCCGGGCAGGCGTGGGAGGGCGCCTACTTCAACGTGCTTGGCACGCCGCTCGGCGAGCCCGCCTCGGACCGGGTGGCGGATATCATCACCAAGATCGAGCCGAAGCTGAAGGCCAACCCGGGGACAGGCCTCGCCGGAGTGGCGCCCATGATGCTCGCGGTGGAGGGGCTCAAGCGGGCAGGACGCAATCTCACCCGAGAGTCGTTCGTCGAGGGCATGGAGAGCGTCAAGGACTTCACCTCGGAGGGGCTCACGGGGCCGATCACCTTCGGCCCGAACCGCCGCCACGGGCTTAACTCGGTGCGGCTCATGAAGGCCGAGAACGCCGCCCAGAACAAGATCAGCCCGGTCACCGGGTACCAGACATTCCCGTCGCTCTTCTAGGTTCCCGGATGACGTCAACCGCGGGCCGTCAGCGGCGAGTCTCCCCGGGCTCTCCGCTGGCGGTGCCGGTTGAGTCCACGCGGCGGCCGCCTGTGTGAGAATGGGGGACCTGCTCGAGGTCAGAACCCTTTCGCTGAGATTCGGCGGGATCACGGCGCTCGACGACGTCTCGGTCTCGGTCGCCGAGGGCGAGACGCTCGCCATCATCGGGCCGAACGGCTCGGGCAAGACCTCGCTCTTCAATTGCGTCACCGGGATCTACCGGCCGACGGCCGGCGCCGTCGCCTTCCGCGGCGAATCGGTGCTCGGGCGCACGCCCGACGCGATCACGCATCGCGGGATCGCGCGGACGTTCCAGAACCTGCGCCTCTTCCACAACATGTCCGTGCTCGACAACCTCCTGGTCGGCCGCCACCTGCACTTCAAGAAGAACTTCCTCAACGCCATCCTGCGACTGCGCGGCGAGGAGATCCGCCACCGGCGGCGCTGCGAGGAGATCATCGAGTTCCTCAACCTCGAGTCCGTCCGCAAGAACCGGGTGGCCGACTGCCCGTTCGGCGTCCAGAAGCGCGTCGAGCTGGGCCGCGCGCTCGCGACAGAGCCCCGGCTGCTCCTCCTCGACGAGCCGGTCTCGGGCCTCACGCAGGAGGAGAAGGAGGAGTTCGCGTACTGGATCCACGAGATCCGCGGCCGCTTCGGCATCACGGTCCTCCTCGTCGAGCACGACCTGCGCGTGGCCTCGCGCCTGGCGAGCCGCATGGTCGCGCTCGACCACGGCGTGAAGATCGCTGAGGGGACGCCCGCCGAGGTCCAGCGCCACCCCGAAGTCATCAAGGCGTACCTCGGTGAGTAGCGCTCCGCGCGAGCCGGGGGGGCGCGGGGGGGGCGTCTCGCGCCACCCGCTCTTGAAAGTTAGCTCGATCGAGACGCTCTACTTCGACCGGATCTACGCCCTCTTCGGCGTGTCGCTCGAGATCGAGGAGGGCGAGATCTTCACCGTCCTCGGCCCGAACGGCGCGGGCAAGACGACGCTGCTCCGCACGATCGCGGGCCTGCTGAAGGACCAGCCGAAGAAAGGGGAGATCCTCTTCCGCGGCCGCCGGATCGACGGCTGGCAGCCGGAGGCGGTCGCGCGGCTCGGCATCGTCTACGTGCCCGAGGACCGGGGCCTGTTCAGGGAGCTGACCGTCGCGGAGAACCTCGAGCTGGGCCTCTGGGGGCGGCACGACGGCGGCGTCACGAAGGATCTCGACTTCGTCTACGGGATGTTCCCGATCCTCCGCGAGCGCGCGCAGCAGGAGGCGGAGACGCTCTCGGGCGGCGAGCAGCAGATGCTGGCGCTGGGACGCGCGATGCTCCGGCGCCCGCGCCTGCTGATGCTCGACGAGCCGTCGCTGGGCCTCGCTCCCCGGGTCGCGAAGAGCGTGTACGAGGCGCTCGCCACGATCAGCCGGACGGGGACGACGATTTTGCTGGTCGAGCAGAACGCGCGGCTGGCGCTCGGCGTCGCGCGCCGCGGCGCGATCCTCGAGGCGGGGCGCGTGGTCCTCGAGGGCACCTCCAAGGAGCTGATGGAGAACGAGGACGTGCGCGAGGTCTACCTCGGCGTCGGCACGGCGGAGGCGGCCGTGAAGGGCTGGCGGCTCTATCGCAAGAGGAGGAGATGGTGATGACGGACACCGCGCGGAGCGTCCCGGCGCTCTTCGCCCGGCAGGTCGAGCGGCAGGGCGATCGTCTCGCGATCCGCTTCAAGGAGTACGGCATCTGGCATCGCGTCACGTGGCGGGAGTACGGGGCGGAGGTGCGGAAGGTCGCGGCGGCGCTGCTGGCGTTCGGCCTCCGGCGCCAGGAGAACGTCGCGGTCCTCGCCGAGAACCGGCCGGAGTGGCTCTACTGCCACCTCGGCGTCCAGACAGCCGGCGGCGTCACCGTCGGCATCTACCCGACCTCAGCGCCGGAGCAGATCACGTACCTCCTGAACCATTCCGAGGCGCGGCTCATCTTCGTCGAGAACGAGGAGCAGCTCGACAAGATCCTCGCGATCGCGGGGGACACGACGCTCGAGCGCATCGTCGTCTGGGACGCGAAGGGGCTCTGGGGCTTCACCGACGAGCGCGTCAGCTTCCTCGACGACTTCCTGAAGCAGGGGAAGACCTTCGCCGAGTCCCACCCCGCTTCCGTGGACGAACGCCTCGCGTCCATCGGGCCCGAGGACACCGCGATGATCATCTACACCTCGGGCACCACCGGGCCGCCGAAGGGCGCGATGCTGACCCACGGCTCGATCCTCTGGGTGACCGAGGCGTTCCTCGGGGTCAACGCCGTCACCGCGGACGACGAGGTCGTGTCGTACCTGCCGTTCGCCCACATCTACGAGAACCTGATCTCGGTCTTCGGACCGCTCTGGACGGGCTACATCGTGAACTTCGTCGAGAGCCTCGACACGCTCTTCCAGAACCTGCGCGAGATCTCGCCCACGTACTTCGCGAGCGTGCCGC
>JBBTPF010000014.1:0-6216 GCA_038066295.1 Candidatus Methylomirabilota bacterium
CGGCGGTCGCGGCCGCAAGTGGGCCTCTGGCCGACCGGTAGTGTCTGAGCCGCAGCGCAGGTCCGCTTCCGGTTGCTATTTCCCGAATGTTTCCGTAAAGTTAAGCTTTCCCATGCTTGAATCCCTGAGCACGAGACTGCAAACCATCTTCGACAAGCTAGGCGGCCGCGGCCGGCTGTCAGAGGAGAACATCCAGGAGGCGCTCCGCGAGGTCCGGGTGGCGCTCCTGGAGGCGGACGTCAACTTCAAGGTCGTCCGGACCTTCGTCGAGCGCGTCAGGGCGAAGGCGGTCGGCCAGGAGGTCCTCGCGTCGCTCACACCCGCCCACCAGGTCGTGAAGGTCGTCCACGACGAGCTGGTCGAGCTGCTCGGCGGCAGCGGCCACCGGCTGGCGCCGGCGCCGCATCCGCCGACGGTGATCATGCTCATCGGGCTCCAGGGCTCAGGCAAGACCACGACGGCGGCGAAGCTGGCGCGCCTCTATGCGAAGCAGGGCCAGCACCCGCTCCTCGCCGCGGCCGACACCTACCGCCCGGCGGCGCAGGACCAGCTCCGGACGCTCGGCGCCCAGCTCGGGATCCCGGTCGTCGGCACCTCGGGACCGACGCCGCTCGAGATCTGCCGGCAGGCGCGCGAGGAGTCGGCGGCGCGCGGGCTCACGCCGCTCATCCTCGACACGGCGGGGCGCCTGCACATCGACGAGGCGATGCTCGACGAGCTCAGGGCGATCCGGAAGGAGGTCGTGCCGCACCACGTGCTCCTCGTGCTGGACGCGATGACGGGCCAGGACGCCGTCACCATCGCCGACCGCTTCAACCAGGCGGTCGGGATCGACGCCGTGATCCTGACGAAGATGGACGGCGATGCCCGCGGCGGCGCCGCGCTGTCCGTGCGCAGCGTCACGGGGCGGCCGATCGCGTTCGTCGGCACGGGCGAGAAAACGGACGCGCTCGAGCCGTTCCATCCGGACCGGCTCGCAGCACGGATCCTCGGCATGGGCGACGTCCTCTCGCTCGTCGAGCGCGCCCAGGAGACGGTGGACCAGAAGAAGGCCGAGGCGCTCGTCCGGAAGCTCCGCGAGGGGGCGTTCACGCTGGAGGACTTCCGCGAGCAGCTCCGGCAGGTGCGCCAGCTGGGGCCGCTCGACCAGATCCTCGGCATGCTGCCGTTCGGCAAGATGCTGAAGGGCGCGCCGAAGGACCTCGCCGGCGAGTCGGCCGACCTCGGCCGCTTCGACGCGATCATCTCGTCCATGACGCCGGGAGAGCGCCGCAATCCCGAGACCATCAACGGCAGCCGCCGCCAGCGGATCGCGCGCGGTAGCGGCACGAGCGTGCAGGACGTGAACCGGCTGCTCAAGCAGTACGCGCAGCTCCGGAAGCTGATGAAGCAGTTCAAGGGCATGGAGGGGAAGCTGCCCCGCATGAAGGGGCTCCCCGGATTCCCAACTCTGAGGGGGTGACGACGTGGCGGTATCGATTCGACTGAGACGCACAGGAACGACCAAGCGGCCCGCGTACCGGGTGGTGGTGGCCGACTCGCGGTCGCCGCGCGACGGCCGGTTCATCGAGGTGATCGGGCACTACAGCCCGCTGACGCAGCCGCCGACGGTGAAGATCGACCGCGCGAAGGCCGAGGGGTGGATTCGCAAGGGAGCGCAGCCGTCCAACACGGTGAAGAAACTGCTGGCGAACGTGAAGGCCAGCTGAGCCCGCGCCTCGTCGTCATCGGCGAGATCACGCGGGCGCACGGCCTCTCCGGGGAGGTCCGCGTGACGCCGCTCACGGACCATCCGGAGCGCTTCGAGCGACTGAAGGAGTGCGTCGTGTGGGACGCGGCGCGGGACCGACGAGAGCCGCGCCGCCTCACGGGCGCCCGCCGGCAGGGCGACGCGGTGCTGCTCACGTTCGCCGGGTGCGAGACGGTCGAGGCCGCGAGCACCCTCATCGGGCGGCTCGTCGCGGTGCCCGAGGAGGACGCGCTGCCGCTCCCACCGGGCCACTTCTACCCGTGGCAGCTCGAGGGCTGTCGCGTGGTGACGGAGGGCGGGCGGGAGGTCGGCCGGGTGACGCGCATCGAGCGCCCGGGCGCCCAGGATCTGTGGGTCGTCGAGAATGACGGGCGCGAACACCTGATCCCGGCGGTGCCGGAGATCGTGATCGACGTGGATCTCGCGGCGCGCCGGGTCGTGATCCGGCCGCCGGAAGGTCTGCTGGACGTGTAGGGCGAGCCGCAGGACGTCGCGGGGCCGCAGTGCGAGCCGCAGCACGGCCTGGGGCTGGGGCCCCAGCGTGCGAGGCGAGCGGAACCCGGTAACCCCCGCCGTCCGAGGCGAGCGAAAGATGAGAGTAGGGAACGGACGCGCCATGCGGATCGACATCGTGACGCTGTTCCCCGGCATGGTGGAGCCGGTGCTCGCGGAGTCGATGCTCGGACGCGCGCGGGCACGGGGGCTCGTTGACATCCGGGTGGTGAATCTCCGAGACTACGCGGAGGGCAAGCACCGGGTGACCGACGATTACCAGTTCGGCGGCGGCGGCGGGATGGTGCTGAAGCCCGAGCCGCTGTTCGCCGCGGTCGAGGCGCTCCGCACGCCGGGAGCGCGCGTCGTCCTGCTGGATCCGCGGGGCCGCACGTTCACGCAGAAGGTCGCGGCCGAGCTCGCCCGGGAGGCGCACCTGATCCTCCTGGCCGGGCGGTACGAGGGCGTGGACGAGCGGGTGAGCGGGCGGCTCGCGGACGACGCGATCTCGATCGGCGACTACGTGCTGTCGGGCGGCGAGCTGCCCGCGCTCGTGGTGACGGACGCGGTGACGCGCCTCCTGCCCGGCGCGCTCGGCGCAGAGGGCGCGGCGGCGCGCGAGTCGTTCGCGTCGGGGCTGCTCGAGCCCCCGCAGTACACGCGGCCCGAGGAGTTCCGGGGCGCGCGCGTGCCGGCGGTGCTGCTCTCGGGCGACCACGCGCGCATCGCGCGCTGGCGCCGGCTGCAGGCGCTGTGGCTGACGTGGAAGGAACGCCCCGACCTGCTGGGGACGGCGGGGCTGACGCCCGAGGAGTGGAAGCTCGTGGAACGGTTCAAGCGCGGCGAGACGCCTGAGCAGATCGACGCGTCCGCGCACTAAAGAGAGGGACGACGGTCATGGACGCGATTCGGCTGGTCGAAGCGGCACAGATCAAGAAGGACCGCGCGGGGTTCGGCCCGGGCGACACGGTGCGGGTCCACGTGAAGGTCATCGAAGGCGAGAAGGAGCGCACCCAGGTCTTCGAGGGCATCGTCATCAGGAAGCGCGGCGAAGGCGCGCGCGCCTCGTTCACG
Organism: Candidatus Methylomirabilota bacterium; assembly: GCA_038066295.1. Lineage (GTDB taxonomy): Bacteria > Methylomirabilota > Methylomirabilia > Rokubacteriales > CSP1-6 > JACPCG01. Next base: position 3,317 of record JBBTPF010000014.1, read on the forward strand.
GTCCGGCGCATCTCCTACGGCGTCGGCGTGGAGCGCACGTTCCCGCTGCACTCGCCCCGGATCGAGCGCGTCGAGGTGGCGCGCAGGAGCCGCGTGCGGCGCTCGAAGCTCTACTACCTCCGCGGCCTCGCGGGCAAGGCCGCCCGGCTCAAGGAAAAGCGCGCCGCCGTCGTTCCCACCACGACCGCCGAGCAGTAGTCCCGACGCCCCCGGCGTGACGCCGCCCCCCTCGGCGCCGTACCGCTACGAAGCCCGGGCCTGGAGGACGGGCGTGGCGCGCGTGGCCGGCATCGACGAGGCGGGGCGCGGGCCGCTGGCGGGGCCGGTCGTGGCCGCGGCGGTCATCATCGCGCCCGACCGGCGCATCAAGGGGCTCGCCGACTCCAAGCTCCTCCCGCCCGAGCGGCGCGAGGAGCTGTTTCTGGCGATCCAGGAGCGCGCGCTCGCCGTCGGCGTCGGCGTCGTGGACCACGAGACGATCGACCGGATCAACATCCTCCAGGCCACCCGGCGGGCGATGACCGAGGCGCTCGCCGCGCTCGCCGTCACGCCCGAGCTGGTCATCACCGACTTCGTCGCGCTCGCGGGCCTGCCCTGCCCCCAGCGCAATCTCGTCGCCGGCGACCGCCGCTCGGCGAGCGTCGCCGCCGCGTCCATCGTCGCGAAGGTCACGCGCGACCGGATGATGGTGGAGGTGGACGCGCAGTTCCCCGAGTACGGCTTCGCCCGCCACAAAGGCTACGCGACGCCCGAGCATCTCGCGGCGCTGGACCGCCACGGCCCGTGCCCGATCCACCGGCGCTCGTTTTCGGGCGTGTGGCGCCAGGGGGAGCTGTTCGTCCTGGAGGAGGAGGACTGAACCGCGTGGACGCGTGGCAGCCGGCGCTGATTGGTGGCTCACGTTCCGGCGCTCGCGGCGCTGAGCAGCGCCCGGATCCGCGCCGGAGTCACCGGCGTCTCGGTGAGGCGCACGCCGAACGGCGCGAGCGCGTCTTCGATCGCGTTCGCGATCGCCGCCGGCGGCGAGATGGCGCCGCCCTCGCCCAGGCCCTTCACACCGAGCGGGTTGCGCGGCGACGGGAACTCGAGATGCACCGTCTCGATCGGTGGGAGGTCGTCGGCCTTCGGAACCGCGTAGTCCATCAGCGAGCCGGTCAGGAGCTGGCCCTGCTCGTCGTACTGCATGTCCTCGAAAAGTGCGCCGCCCACGCCCTGGGCCACCCCGCCGTGCACCTGGCCGTCCACGATGACCGGGTTGATCACGCGGCCGCAGTCGTGGGCGACGACGTAGCGGAGGAGGCGCACGGCGCCGGTCTCGCAATCCACCCCCACCTGGGCCACGTGGACGGCGCTCGCGTACGTCACGGTCGGCACGTGATGGTAGGCGCTCGCCTCGAAGTCGGGTGAGGCGACGCCGGGCCCGGCGAAGGTCGGGATCGACGCCTGGACCACGCGCGCGAGCGTGACGGCCGAGCCGGGCGTCCCCCGGACGAAGGCCTGGCCGTCCTCGATCTCGATGTCCTCGGGCGCCGCCTCGAGGAGCTTCGCCGCGGCGCGGGCGAGCTTCCCGCGCACCTCGCGGCACGCATCGGCGATCGAGCTCCCGGCGGTCACCGCGCTCCGGCTCGCAAAGGTGCCGACGCCGAAGGGCACCGCGGCGGTGTCGCCGCCGATCACCGTCACCCAGTCGAGCGGCACGCCGAGGGCATCCGCGGCGACCTGGGCGAAGCTCGTCTCGTGGCCCTGCCCCGAGCTGACGGCGCCCGTCGCGACGATCACGCGGCCCTGGAGATCGAGCTTCACCGTCGCGCCCTCGTAGGGGCCGATCGCCGTGCCCTCGACGTAGCCCGAGATCCCGATGCCGCGATAGACGCCCTGCGCCCGCAGCCGCTCCTGCTCGCGACGGAACTCGGCGTAGCCCGACGCTTCGAGCGCGGCTTCGAGCGCCGCGGGGAAGTCTCCGGTGTCGTAGACGAGCGGGTTGCCGTCGCGGTAGGGCATGCCGAAGTCGTACGGCAGCTCGTCGGGGCGGATGTAGTTGCGGCGGCGGATCTCGGCGGGATCCATCCGGAGCTCGCGCGCGAGGCAGTCCACCGCGCGGTCCATCGCGAACACCGTCTCGGGCCGGCCGGCGCCTCGATACGGCGCGTTCGGCGTCTTGTTCGTCACCACGCCCTGCACGTCGACACGCATATTCTTGATTCGGTGCGGCCCGATGAGATGCGCGACCGTGTTGTACGGCAGCACGATCCCCCAGACGTTGTAGGCGCCGAGGTCGAGCCAGATCCTGTCGCGCACGCCCAGGATCGTGCCGTCGCGCGTCGCGGCGAGCGCGATCTCATGGGTCTGGTGGCGCGCGTGGCCGGCGCCTCCCATGTGCTCCCGCCGGTCCTCGATCCACTTCACGGGGCGGTTCAAGACCATCGACGCGATGGGGACGAGCGCGTCCTCGGCGTAGCCCGAGGCCTTCGTGCCGAAGCCTCCGCCGAGGTCGGGCGCGATCACGCGGATCTTGTGGGGCGGAAGATCGAGCGCCACGGTGAGCCCCTGCTGGACGAAGTGGGCGACCTGCGTCGAGTTCCAGGCCGTGAGCGTGCCGTCGCGGCGGTCCCAGGCGGCGACGACGCCGCGGCACTCGATCGGCATGCCGACGTAGCGCTGGATCCGGAAGGTCTCGCTGACGACGACGTCGGCCCGGGCGAACGCCGCCTCCGGGTCGCCGATCGCGTGGGTGAAGCCGATCGCGACGTTCGTGCCCCACTCGGGATGGATGAGCGGCCCGCCGGGTTCCGCCGCGGCCACCATGTCGGCGACGGGCGGCAGCGGTTCCCACTCCACCTCGATCAGGTCCAGCGCGTCCTCGGCGCGCGCGCGGCTCTCGGCGACGATCATCGCGATGA
>JBBTPF010000015.1:0-6364 GCA_038066295.1 Candidatus Methylomirabilota bacterium
TATCTCCCGCCGAGCCTGCTCGCGGCAAAGGCGCTCAGGCGGGCGGAAGAGTGCCTGATGCAGGGGTTCACGACGGTGCGCGACGCGGGCGGCGCCGATTTCGGATTTCGCGAGGCGATCGATGAAGGACTCTACCCCGGCCCGCGGCTGCTCGTCTCGGGCAACTACCTCTCTCAGACGGGCGGCCACGGCGACAAGCGGCGCCGCGCGGAGTGGAGCGAGCCGATCGGCTGCTGCATCGGCATGATCGGCGCGATCGCCGACGGCGAGGCCGAGGTGCGCCGTGCCGCGCGCGAGCAGATCCGCCGCGACGTGGACCAGATCAAGATCATGGCCTCGGGCGGCGCCATGTCGCCCTCCGACGAGCTGGACACGACGCAGTACACCGTCGCCGAGATGCGCGCGGCCGTCGAGGAGGCCCAGGCGGTCGGCAAGTACGTCCTCGCGCACGCCTATTCCGACTCCGCCGTGCGCAACGCGATCGCCGCGGGCGTGCGCTCGATCGAGCACGGCAACCTGATCCGCGAGGCGGCGGCGAAGGCGATCAAGGATGCGGGCGCGTTCCTCGTGCCGACGATGATCACGTACGAGGCGATCCACCGCGAGGGCAAGCGCTACGGGATCGGCGACCACCAGATCCAGAAGATCGACATGGCGCGCCAGCAGTCGGTGCAGGGCCTGACCCACGCCTACAAGGCCGGCTGCAAGATCGGCTCGGGCTCGGACCTCCTCGGTGACATGATGGTCCAGCGCGCCGTCGAGTTCGAGCTGAAGGGGCAGGTGATGACGCCGATGGAGGTGCTCCTCTCGGCGACGAAGGTGAACGCCGAGCTCTTCCGCATGCAGGACCGGATCGGCACCGTCGAGCCGGGCAAGTACGCCGACCTGATCGTCGTCGCGGGGAGTCCGCTCAAGAACCTGCGCGTGTTCCAGGTCCAGGACAACCTGAAGGTCATCATGAAGGGCGGGCGTGTCTACAAGCAGACCCTCTGAGCACCGGGACGAGATCCTCGACCAGTTCACGCGCCACGTCTCATGACGCTCGACTTGCGCCTGGCCCCGATGGCCGCCGTCACGAACACGCCCTTCAGGCTCGTCGCGCGCGAGTGCGGCGCGGGGCTCCTGACCAGCGAGGAGGTCGACGCGCGCGCGCTCGTCGCGGGCAACGCCCACACCCGCGAGCTCCTGCGCTGCCGGCCCGAGGAGCGCCCGATCGCGATGCAGCTCCTCGGCGCGGATCCCGACGTGCTCGCGGAGGCGGCGCGGAGGCTCGAGGCCGAGGGCGCCGACGCGATCGACCTCAACATGGGCTGCCCCGTCGCGAAGATCGTCGCCAAGGGTCAGGGCGCCGCGCTCATGCGCGATCCCCTGACCGCCGCCGTCGTCCTGCGCACGATGCGCAAGGCGATCGCCATCCCCCTCACGATCAAGATCCGCGGGGGCTGGGACGACCGGACCGTGAACGCCGTCGAGATCGCGCGCATCGCCGAGCGCGAGGGCGTGAACGCGATCACCGTCCATCCGCGGACGCGCTCCCAGCAGTTCAGCGGCCTGGCGCCGTGGGAGATCATCGCAGCGGTCGTGGACGCGGTCGCGATCCCGGTGACGGGCAACGGCGACGTGCGGAGTCACGCCGACGCGCGCGCGATGGTGGCCGCCACCCGCTGTGTGGCGGTGATGATCGGGCGCGGCGCTCTCGGCGCCCCGTGGGTCTTCCACCGCGAGGACGTCTCGCGCGACGAGAAGGCGCGGATCGTCCGCCGCCACTGCGGGCTGATCGAGGAGCACTTCACGCCGCGGCTCGCCCTGGTCCAGCTCCAGAAGCACCTCGCGTGGTACTCGCGGGGGCTCCCGGAGGGCGCACGGGCGCGCGAATCGCTCTTCGCCGCCCGGAGTCCCGAGGCGGTCCACGACATCTTCTGGAGGCTCTGGTGAGCCAGCGCTACTTCGAGGACTTCACGGTCGGCGACCGCTTCAAGAGCCCGTCCCGGACGCTCACCGACGCCCACTTCCTCTTCTTCGCGGGCCTGACGGGCGACAACCACCCGCTCCATTACGACGTCGAGTATGCCAAGAAGACGCGCTACGGCCGGCCGCTCGCCCACGGCCTCCTCCTGGCGTCGCTGTCGGCCGTCGGGGCGTCGACCCTGGGGCCGATCATCGAGGACTCCATCGTCGCGTTCGTCGAGCAGACGACACGATTCCGCGCGCCCGCGTTCGTCGGCGACACCCTCACCCCCGAGCACGAGGTCGTCGCCCTCGAGCGCAAGCGCTCGGCGGGGCTCCTCACGCTCCGCGTGGCGTTGAAGAACCAGCGCGGGGAGACCGTGCTCGAGGGCGAGCACAAGTACCTGATCGCCTATCGGCCCGCCGCGTGAGGTACGCGGCGGTGGTCTTCGACATGGACGGGGTCCTCGTGGACTCCGAGCCGATGCACCTGGACGCCATGCGCGAGCTGCTCCGGCCCTACGGCGTCCCGTACACCGACCGCGAGAACGAGGAGTTCTTCGGCTTCACGGACCCCGAGGTGTTCCGGGCGCTGCGCGCCCGCTACGGGCTCGAGCCCGACGAGTACGACCTGACGCGCCGCCGCGCGGCCCTGCTGGTCGAGCTCACGCGGAAGCGCACGGTGCCGATGCCCGGCGTCCCCGACGTCCCGAACGCGCTCCACAGGCGCGGCTACCGGCTCGCGGTGGCGTCGTCCTCGGCGCTCGACGTGATCCGCGCCACCGTGGACGTGCTGGGGATCGCCGCGCTCTTCGAGGCGGTCGTCTCCGGGCTCGAGGTCGGCCGCGGCAAGCCTGCGCCCGACGTCTTTCTCGAGACCGCGCGCCGCCTCGACCTTCCGCCGCGCGCCTGTCTCGTCATCGAGGATTCGCGCAACGGCTTGCTCGCGGCGAAGGCCGCGGGGATGGGGTGTGTGGCGATCCCGTGCCCGGCGACGCGCCACGAGGACTTCTCCGGAGCGGACTTCAGGCTCGCCACACTGTCCGAGCTGCTGCCGATCCTCCGCTAGTCCGATCGCCCCCGGGCGGCGACCTCCCAGACGGCCTCCACGCGGTCGCCCCGCACGGCGTAGATCCGGTCGTACAGATTGATCGTCGGGTCGCAGTGCGGCGGGAAGAACTCGATGCGCTCGCCCAGGCGCGGCGCGCGCGAGGGGTCGGTGATCGCGAGCCGTCCGTGCTCGTCGCCGGCGAACCCGTACTCGATGCCCGGCCGCTCGACGGGTTCGGGCGGGAACGGCTTGTCCGTCGAGAACGCCTTCAGCCCCGCGTCCACCATCGCCCGGGCGCGCGTCGGGACACTCACGACCGTCGCGACCACCGTGAGCGCCATCTCGAACTCGGTGAGGAGCGCGCCCGACCGGCCGCCGATCCGCCGGTAGTCGAGATCCATCACGCAGTAGGAGCCCGACTGCAGCTCGGTGAGGCCCGGCAGCTCGACGTCGATGTCCCAGGTGCCCGTCGAGCCGCCCGCGACGATCTCCACCGGGAGCCCCGCGCGCGCGCAGAGCGCGCGCGTCTCCATGAGCGGCCCGAGCGCCCCGAGCGACGCCTCGCGGCGCTTGTCCCAGCCGATCACGTGGGCGCAGTGGCCGGCGTAGCCCTGGAGGCCGCGGAAGCGGAGGGCCGGCTGCGCGGCCACGGCGCGGGCGAGGGCGAGCGCGGGCTCGCCGGGGGCGATGCCCGTCCGGCGGTTGCCGACGTCCACGTCCACGAGCACGTTCACGATGACGCCGTCGGCGGCCGCCTCGCGCCCGAGGACCGCCACGTTCTCCGGGTGGTCCACGACGATCAGCGTGTCGGGCGCGGCGGCGACGAGGCGCATGAGCCGCCGCATCGCGCCGGGCGCCACGATCTCGGTCGTGATGAGGAGGCCCCGGATCCCGGCGCCGGCCATCACCTCGGCCTCGCCGAGCTTCGCGCAGGCGACGCCGAGCGCCCCGGCGGCGACCTGGCGCCGCGCGATCTCCGGACAGCGGTGCGTCTTCGCGTGCGGGCGCAGGTTCTTGCCCACGCGCTTCACGTGGGCGGCCATCCGCGCGAGGTTCGTCTCGAACCGGTCCAGGTCGAGGAGCAGCGCCGGAGTCGGGATGTCGTCGCGCCTCATGGCGGAGCACGCCGACTCTAGCATGCTAGACTCGGCGCATGCCGGGTCGACCGTTCCTCCAGATCCCCGGCCCCACGCTCGTGCCCGAGCGCATCGTGCGCGCCATGGCGCAGCCGGTCATCGACCACCGTGGGCCGAAGTTCGCCGCGCTCGTCGAGGCATGCCTCGAGGGGCTCAAGGGCGTCTTCCAGACGACGCGCGGCCGCATCATCCTCTACCCGGGCTCGGGCACCGGCGCGTGGGAGGCGGCGATCGTCAACACGCTCTCGCCGGGCGACCGCGTGCTGGCGGTGGTGAACGGCCACTTCGCGACGGGCTTCGCGCGGACCGCGGAGGCGTACGGGATCGAGGTCGAAAAGATCGACGTGCCATACGGCGCGGGCGCGCCGGCGGACGAAATAGAACGGCGGCTGGGCGCGGACGTGGCGCACCAGCTCAGCGCCGTGCTCGTCGTCCACAACGAGACCTCCACCGGCGTGACGTCGAACGTCGCCGAGGTCCGCGCCGCGATGGACCGCGTCAAGCACCCGGCGCTCCTCCTCGTGGACACGGTCTCCTCCCTCGCGTCCATCGACTTCCGCCTCGACGAGTGGGGGGTGGACGTCGCGCTCACGGGGCCGCAGAAGGGGCTCATGCTGCCGCCCGGCATGGCGATCCTCGCGATCAGCGAGAAGGCGCTCGGCGCCGGCGAGAAGGCGCGCTGCCCGCGCGCCTACTGGGACTGGAAGCCGGTCATCGAGCGGAACCGGCGCGGCGAATACCCCTACACGCCGGCCACGGTGCTCCTCTTCGGCCTCGAAGAAGCGCTGAAGATGCTGAACGAGGAGGGGCTCCAGAACGTCTTCCGGCGCCACGCGCGGCTCGCGGAAGCGTGCCGCCGCGCCGTCCGCGCGCTGGGGCTCGAGATCCTGTGCCGGCACCCCGCGGAGCATTCGAACACGCTCACCGCGGTCGTCATGCCGCCGGGCTTCGACTCCGACGAGCTGATCCGCCACGCCTACCGCCGGCTCGAGCTCTCGCTCGGCGTGGGGCTCGGCGCCGTGAAGGGCACGGTCTTCCGCATCGGCCACCTCGGGAGTCTCAACGAGCTCGACCTCCTCGGCGGGCTCGCGGGCGTGGAGATGATGCTGAAGGAGGTCGGCGTGCCCGTGAAGCTCGGCGGCGGGCTCGCCGCTGCCCAGGAGTTCTTGCTGACGAAGTCCTAACGCCCCAGCGAGCGTGGGAGGTTGCGCTGCTGGATGCCGCTGTAGACATCGTAGCCGAGGTCGGGGCGCCGAGGGGGTCGTCGGGTCTCTTCGCGCAGGAGCCGCTCGACGCGGGCCAGGCTCTCGGCCTCGGCGGCGTCGCGCTCGGCCTGGCGCACGACCGCCTCCGACTTCGGGTCGGGGTGCACGATCACGCGCCCGGGCCTCGTGTCCACGGGCCGATCGGCGCGCCTCATCTCGAGCGGGACCGTCTGCGGCGGGCGCGGGGCTGCGTCCTGCGCCCCGGCGGGAAGCGGCAGGGCTACCAGAAGGAGCGCGACCGTCAGGGCCCTCATGAGTAGAGCCTACACCCCTGCTACGACACGCTCGCCTCGTCGCCGAGCTCGTTCACGTCACCGCGCCGGCGCGGGTAGTGCTCGGCCAGCGCGCTGCCGACCTCGCCGATCGCGCCCAGGATCGCGTCCCGCGCCGCGCCCGCGCTGAGCTTCTCCACCATGCGGTCGCGCACGGCGTCCCAGCGGCCGCCGCCGACGCGGCCGTGGATGCCCTCGTCGCCCACGACGGCGAGCTTCCGGTCGCCCACCGCGAGGTAGATCAGCACGCCGCTGCGCTGGGCGGTGCGGTGCATGCCGAGATGGTCGAAGATTTGGCGAGCCCGCATGAGCGGGTCCGGCATCCGGCGGAAAAGCCGGCGCGGGACGTGGCGCTCGAGGTGCACGCGGATCTCCGCGGAGGTCCGAGCCTCCGCCGACTCGATCGCCTGAGCGATCGCGTCGAAGTCGGCCTCGCTCAGGAACCGCCGCGTCCACCTCGCGTGCTTCGCCATGCCCTACCAGCTCCCGCTCGCGCCGCCGCCGCCCGAGCTGCCACCGCCCCCTGAGAACCCGCCCCCGCCCGACGGGCCACCGCCGCCAGACCAGCCGCCGCCCGACCAGCCGGACCAGCCGCCGCTCGTCCGGTCCCAGCCGCGCCGCCCAGCCGTGAGGCCGTGACGCTGGCGCGACACTTCCCAGGCGAGACTGCCGACGATCGCCGCGAAGATCGCG
>JBBTPF010000016.1:0-6342 GCA_038066295.1 Candidatus Methylomirabilota bacterium
CCAGCCGTGGAAGAACTCCGACTGGTCGTCCCACTGCTTCCAGGTCTTCGGCGGCTGGAGGTCGTACCCGTGCTTCGCCTTGAACTTCGTCTTGTTGTCCGCCCGCTCGAAGGCGACCTTGTTCCAGAACATGATGTGGACGTCGCCGTCGTAGGGCATCGACACGATCTTGCCGGCCCACCGGAGCATGAGCTTCTTGTAGACGTCGGCGATGTCGTCCATGTAGAAGTCGAGCTTCATCTTCTGGATCCACGGATCGAGCGGCTCGAAGTGCCGGCCGTAGTCCGGCATGTTGGACGGGCCGAACATGATCAGGTCCCACGGGCTCGTGCCCGAGTTGAACTCGAGGAGGGTCTTGGCCACGAACGCGTCGAGCGGGATCACCTCCGTCTCGATCTTGACCCCCAGCGTATCGAGGAGGTCCTTCTCGATCAGGGAGAGCGAGTACTTCACGTACTCGGCGTTGACCACCGCCCGGATGGTCTGGCCCTCGTAGGGCCGTTGTGCGCCGGCCGGGCTGACCCAGAGGCCGACGAGTGCCATTGCCATCGATGCGAGGAGCGTGAACCGCTTCATGCGAGCCTCCTTTGGAATGATCACCTGCCTACCCCTTCGTCCCGCCCAGCGCGAGCCCCTTCACCAGGTAACGCTGGAGCATGAAGGCGACCGCGAACGCGGGCAGGACCCCGAGCACGACGGACGCCGACGCCTCGCCGAAGAAGGCGTCGGTCCCGCCGCTGGTGAACGACGTCACCAGCACCATCATGGTCTTCGTCTCGATCCCCGTGAGCACGATGGCGAACAGGAACTCGTTCCAGGTCGCGATGAACGCGAAGAGCGCCACCACCGCCAGGCCGGGGGCGATGATCGGCACCACGACCTGCGCGAGCGCGCGCAGGCGCGAGCAGCCGTCGATCATCGCCGCCTCCTCGATCTCGATGGGGAAGTCCCGGAGGAAGCCGACGAGGAGCCACACCGCGAAGGGGATGTAGACGACGGTGTAGAGGATGACGAGGCCCAGGTAACTGTTGGTGAGCCCGAACAGCTTGTACATGATGTAGATCGGGATGATGAGCGCGATGGCGGGCAGCATGCGCAGGACCAGGAGGAACGCGGAGAGGAAGCCGCCGCCGAAGCGCCAGCGGGCGATCGAGTACGCGGTGGGCAGGCTCACCACCAGCGCCGCCAGCATGCTGAGCGACGAGATCGTCAGGCTGTTCATGAAGTAGCGCGCGCCGCTCGAGCGCGTGAAGAGGCCCACGTAGTGGGACAGCGATGGCTCGGAGGGGATCCACACCGGCGGATACGCGAAGAAGTCCTCGTTGCCCTTGAGCGAGGTGGTCACGATCCAGAAGAAGGGGCCGAGGAAGAAGACGAGCGCCGCCCCGAGGCCGAGGTAGGTCAGCGCGTGGCCGACCCAGCGCCGCGCCCGGTAGCGCTTCACCCGCCGCGCGGCCACGACGCTCCGCTCGATCGCGATCGCCATCAGGCCGCCCTCGCCTCGCGGGCGCGCTGGATCCAGAGGAAGACCAGCGTGAGCACCAGCACGCCGCCGACGATCACGTACGCGAGCGCGGAGGCGTAGCTCATCCGGAAATCCTTGAAGCCCACGAGGTAGGTGTTGAAGGCCACGGTCTCCGTGGCGCCGCCGGGGCCGCCGAAGGTGAGGATGAAGATCAGGCCGAAGAGCTTGGTGAGGTCGATCAACCGGATCATCACCCCCACGGCCATCGTGAACTTGAGGAGCGGGAGCGTGATCGACCAGAAGCTCTGCCAGGGCGTCGCCCCGTCGACCTTGGCGGAGTCGTACAGCTCCTGCGGGATCGACTGGATGCCGGCGAGCAGCACCAGCATCATGAACGGGGTGTTGTGCCAGATCTCCACCAGCACGACGGCGATCACGGCGATGAACGGCGAGCCGAACCAGTCGAAGTACACGTCGAGGATCCCGAGCTGGCGCCCGAGGTTGTTGATGGCGCCGAACTTGACCCCGTACATCATCCGCCAGGCCATGCCCCCCATCACCGGCGAGACCATCGCGGGGATGGCGAGCAGCGCGGTGATGATCGGCCGCCCGCGGATGACGCGGCTCAGGAGGAGCGCGATCCCGAGCCCGAGGAGTAGCTCGATCGCCAGCGACGGGGCGATGATGACCGCCGTGTTCCAGACCGACCCGAGGAAGCGCTGGTCCTTGACGAGCGCCTCCACGTAGTTCTGCGCGCCGACGTACTCGTACTCGGGACCCACCGAGAGGTCGAAGTTCTGGAGCGAGAGATAGAACGCGTAGGTGAGCGGGAAGACGATCACGGCCGCGATCAGGACGAGCGACGGCGAGGCGAACGCGAACGGCTCCCACTGCTTGCGCTTCAGGGCTATCGCGGCGATCCGCATCGGCTCCCCCCTCACCCCCCGGCCCGGCGTTGCGGAGGCCCGGAGATGTGTCGAGACTCTGCTTCCAGGAGCGACACTTGTCAAGCGCTCGCGTCCACGTCGACGTCCACACGCTTGAGGATGTTGTGGCCGGGCATCTCTTGCGAAGCGCCGCAAGCGGGGACTTCACCTCGAAGCGATAGCGCTACACGGCGGACAGCGCCTCCGCGGGGACCGGCGTCCAGTCGACGAGCGCCTCGAGCCAGGCGAGCGCCGGCGGCGGGAAGATCGGCGCGGGGGGCGCTGGAGGGCTGAGCCAGCGCCGGACGTAGAGCGCCGCGACGAGGAACTTCCTGAAATCGCCGCGCTGCTGGTACAGGAGCTGGCCTTCCGCGAGCAGGAGGCTCGCCGCGAGCGTGTGGTAGAGGGCGTCGGCGACCGGCCGCGCCTCCACCTCGCGCTCGGGCCGCGGGAGCGCGTTCCACCCGTCCACCGGGCCGCCGATGTCGCCGAGCGCCGTCCGGACCAGGTCCACGCACGGCTTGGCCGCCGGCTCGCCGACGGTGTCGAGGCGCGTGTTGATGAGGCCCGCGAGCGCGCCGAAGCCGCCGTCCTTCAGGATCGCGCGCTGGACGTCGAGCGAGACGACGTTGGTCGCGCCCTCCCAGATGGCGCCGAGGTAGCTGTCGCGCAGGAGGCGCGCGTTCACCCAGTCCTCGACGTAGCCGTTGCCGCCGCGCACGTTCATCGCCTCGCCCGCCACGACGCGCGCCCGGGCGGTGAGCCAGCACTTGGCGAGCGGCGTCAGGACGCGGAAGAGCGTGCGCGCCTCGGCCGAGCCCGCGTCCATGCGGTCGAAGGCCGCCGCGGCGTTCAGGACGACCGACGCCGCGGCCTCGGCGTCGAGCAGCATCTCGAGCAGGTTCGCGCGGAGGAGCGGCAGGGCGATGAGCGCCCCGCCGAACGCGGCGCGGCCGCGCGCGTGGACGAGCGACTCGAGGAGGCAGCGCCGCATGATCCCGGCCGCGCGCATCGCGTTCGAGAGCCGCGACCAGTTCACCATCTCCATCATCTGCTTGAAGCCGCGCCCGGGCTCGCCCACCACATAGCCGACGGCGCCCGTGTAGGTGACCTCGCCCGTCGCCATCGACCGGGAGCCGAGCTTGTCCTTGAGGCGGTTGATCGTCCAGGCGTTCCGCGTCCCGTCCGGGAGGATCTTGGGCACGAGGAACATCGCGAGCCCACGCGTGCCGGCGGCCGCGCCCTCGGGGCGCGCGAGCGTGAGCGCCATGTCGGCGTTGGCGTTCGAGCAGAACCACTTGTCGCCCCAGAGCCGCCACGTGCCGTCGGCGTCGCGGCGGGCGACGCTCGTCGCCGCCCCGATGTCGGAGCCCCCGGTCTTCTCCGTCATCCACTGGGTGGACTGCCACAGCTCGGCCGGGTCGGTCGTCGTGAGCCGCGGCACGTACCGCGCCTGGAGCTCCGGGCTCCCGTAGAGCCGGAGCATGCGCGCCGTCGAGTCGGTCATGTTGACGGGGCAGAGGAGCCCGAACTCGGACTGCGCGAAAAGATACGAGAGCGCGTACTTGACCGCGTGGGGCACGCGGCCGGGCCAGCCGAGGCCGCCGTCGCGGTGCGACATCGCCGCGAGGCCGAAACGCCCGAAGGCCAGGCGCTCCATCTCACGATACGACGGGTGGAAGACGATCTCGTCCACGCGCCGGCCACGCTCGTCCCAGGCCCGCAGGACGGGCCCCGGCTTGTCCGCCTGGGCGGCGAGGGCGTCGAGCTCGTCGCCCCCCACGGCGCCCAGCGCGACGAGATGCGGGCGCGCGCGCTCGAGCGTCGCCGCGTCCATCACCGTCGAGCAGACGAACTCGAGGTTCGGGTCCTCGAGGTAGAAGTTGAGGCCGCGTGTCGTGGGCATGGCGTCCTGGGCGGGCGCCGGTCGCCGAGCGCTCATGGCCGAGTCCTCCCGCCCGCATTGTAGTAGACTCCCCGGCGGGAGGGGAGACCGATGACACGATTCGCCAGCGTCGCCGGCCTAGTGCTCGCTGCGCTCGCGTCCGCCGCGCACGCCCAGCCCGTCCAGATCACGATCGCCCTGCCTGCCGAGGCGACGACGATGGACCCCGGGCGCAGCACGCAGGTCCTGACCGTCAACTACTTCTACAACCTCTACGACACGCTCACGCGCTGGGACACGTCGCTGCGTCTGGTCCCCGGGCTCGCCACGTCGTGGAAGAGCCTCAACGACACGACCTGGGAGTTCACGCTCCGCCAGGGCGTGAAATTCCACGACGGTGCCCCGCTCACGGCGGAGGACGTCAAGGCGACGCTCGAGCGGAACCTCGTGCCCGGCAAGACCGTCGTGGTGGCGGGGTTCGCCACGATCGGCGCGGTGGAGGTCGTGAACCCGACGACGGTGCGCATCGTCACCAAGAAGCCCGACCCGCTGCTGCTCGTGCGCATGGCGCAGATGGGCGCCCAGATCCTGCCCGCGCGCCTCACGACCGACGAGGGCGTGAAGCAGCTCGCGCGGCGCCCCGTGGGGACGGGCGCCTACCGGTTCGTCGAATGGGTGAAGGACGAGCGGCTCGTGATGGAAGCGAGCCGCGACTGGTGGGGCTGGGAGGGCCGGGCGCCGGCGATCGACCGCGTCATCTGGAAGCCGATCCCCGACGACTTCCCGCGCATCGTCGCGCTGGAGAAGGGCGAGGCGGACATCATCACCAACGTGCCGCCCGACCGGATGAAGGCGCTCGCCGATGGCGCCAACACGCGCATCGTGAGCGCGCCGGCGACGCGGACCGTCACGTTCTGGGTGAACGCGACCCAGCCGCCGCTCTCCGACAAACGCGTCCGCCAGGCGCTCCACCACGCGCTTGACGTCAACGCGCTGATCAAGAACCTCTACGCGGGGATGGGCAAGCCCTTCTCGGGCGGCCTCGCCGACACCGACTTCGGCTACAACGCGGCGCTCAGGCCCTATTCCTTCGACCCCGCGAAGGCCAAGCTCCTGCTCGCCGAGGCGGGGCGCGCGGGCGGCATCGAGATGACCCTCTACGCGGGCAGCGGCACGATGGTGAACGACAAGTTCCTGCTGGAGGCGATCGCCGACATGTGGGCGAAGGTTGGCATCCGCGCGAAGGTCGAGATGATGGAGATGGGCGCCCGCCAGCGGATGAACAACGAGCGCACCGTGCCGCCCAACGGCCTCATGCTCATCAACCCGCAATCCACGCTCCTCGACGCCGACGGCTCGCTCTGGCGGCTCTTCCACCCGAACGGCTTCGGCGGCAAGTACTGGGCGGGGAGCCAGCCGGGCCAGCGCTTCCACGAGCTGATGGAGCAGGCGCGCAACACCCTCGACCAGAAAAAGCGCCGGGAGCTCTACGCCGAGGCGACGCAGATCATCCACGACGAGAAGCCGTGGCTCGAGCTGTTCCAGGAGGTCGTGGTCTACGGGACGAGCAAGCGGATGAACTTCAAGGTGCGACCCGACTATCGCCTGATCGTGTCGGAGATGGCGGTCGGCCGCTGATCGGCCTCGGGCGGTAGCGTCCAATTTCCGATACGCACGATTTCGCTTGACAACTTTTCGCATCGCGGGTCGCGGTGTGCCGGCAGTCCCTCGCAGATGTCGCCCCTGCGGCCCGCGCTGGCTCCACGGCGCCACGCAGCGGCGGCGTCCCCGAAAAAATCGCGCTCGCACCCCGCTCGCCCGTCCTGGAGCCTCCGAAGGGCCTCGAAACCCCGGGTGTAGAGCCGCCCCAGGAGAAGGGGGACTCACCCATGGATCTGTGCACGCCCGTCGCAGAACTGGATCGGCTGGGGGACGAGATCGCCGAGCTGTCGGCGCACCTCGAGGCCGCCACCGCCCGCCTCCTGGATCTGATCCGCGAGTTCGACGCCCGCGGCGGCTGGGCCAACGGCTTCCGCTCCTGCGCCGCCTGGCTGAGCTGGCGCGTG
>JBBTPF010000017.1:0-4302 GCA_038066295.1 Candidatus Methylomirabilota bacterium
TGGGCTGGGAAGCCGGCATCTTCTTCACCTTCTACGGCCTCAATCTCCTTCACCGGGAGCGGCGCCGGCACCTCCAGGTCTCCCCGATCGGCAACCCGGCCATGCCGCCCCCGCTCCACGCCCTGCCGATGATGAAAGTCCCCAACCTCCTCGGGGTCCTGCCCGGGATGACGGCGATGGCGACCTCGATGATGGAGGGGTGGATGAGCCGGGCCAAGGTGCCGTCCGTGGAGGAAATGCTGGACATGTGCGTGGAGGCGGACGTCCGGCTCTTCGCCTGCGCCACCACCATGGGAGTCATGGGCATCCGGCAGGAGGAGCTGATCCCCCAGGCGCAGTGCGCGGGCGCCACGACGTTCCTCGACTACGCCGCCGGCGCCGACGTCTCGCTGTTCGTGTGAGGCCCGTCACCTTCTGGAGGGTTCCCTGATGGACGCGATCGCTTCCACGCTCGACTGCCGCGGACTGCTCTGCCCGCTGCCCATCATCAAGCTGTCCAAGGCCGTGAAGACGGTGGACCTCGGCGCCGTCATCGAGATGCTGGCCACCGACCCGGGCTCGGTGCCGGACATGGAGGCGTTTGAGAAGCAGACGGGCCACAAGGTCCTCGAGCGCTCGGAGGCGAAGGGCGTCTACCGATTTCTCGTGCAGCGCACCAAATAGGCGGAGCGGGGGAGCATGGACGAGGACGTCAAGCGGATCGTGTACGTCCAGACCTCGGGCACCGAGGCGCCCGAGCGCAGCGCGACCGTGTTCTTTCTCGCGGCGGCCGGCGCCGCGATGGACGTCGAGGTCGGCATCTACTTCACGCAGACCGGCCCGACGCTGCTCCAGCGTGGGGTGCCGGAGACGCTCAGGGTCAAGAAAGGCGGCGCGACGCTCGGCCACTTCATCGACCAGGCGCGCGACGTCGGTGTCCGGTTCTACGTCTGCCAGCCGAGCCTCGACCTGAACGATCTCAAGATCGCGGACCTGATCGAGGGCGTCGAGATGATCGGCGGCGCGGCGTTCAACAACATGGCGCTCGAGGCCGACCGGGTCATCTGCTTCTGACGGCGGAGCGAACCGCGATGGCGCTCCTGCAGCTCGACAAGTACGCGGGCGTTCCCTACGGGGACAAGGAACGCCTCTTCAACGAGATCGCCGCCGATCCGCGCTTCCACGACTACCTCTACGGCTGCTACGAGTGCGGGATCTGCGTCGCCGCGTGCCCGTCGGCGCGCTTCTACGACTTCAGCCCGCGCCGCATCGCCCAGGCGCTCGCGCGCGAGGACGCCGCGCTGGTCTACGAGCAGATCCAGGACGACATCTGGGAGTGCTCCCAGTGCTTCTCGTGCTTGCGCTGCCCGCGGAAGAACAACCCGGGCGGCCTCGTCACCATCATGCGCGAAGTCTCGGTGCGGAACGGCCTCAAGAGCGCCAAACAGGCGCTCGAGGGCTACAGCCGCATCATCTACAAGATCATGTCCACGGGCACTCAGGTCTCGCCCGACATGATCCGGGCCGACGCGTTCCCTGACTGGGGCCCGACCGCGAAGGAGACCGGCGACAACCTGGAAGTCTGGCGGAAGGCGATGCCGCCGGAGACGATGCACACGACGTCCATGTCGTGGGACGTCTCCGACAAGACGCTCACCGAGCTCTACCTCATCTGGCACATGACCGGCGTCATGGACATGATCAAGGCGATCGACGAGGGGCTCCACATGATCCTCGTCGACGTGATGGAAGAGAAGCTCGAGGAGGCCGGCTACCCGGCCTCCTGAGGAGACACCATGCCCATCAGCCTGCCCGTCGTCCAGTCGGCCCCCGCGCCCCGGGGCCGCACGTTCACGCGCTCGGTCCCGAGCCCCGCGGAGGACATCCGCGAGCGCGTGCTCGAGCTCGAGGCGAAGGGGGAGTGGATCGTCCCGCGCGTGCCCGAACCCTGGGTCCCCGTGACGACGAAGTACGGGTGGACGAAGAAGATCCCGCTCCAGCACACGTGGCACCACAAGTCGTGCGGCCAGTGCGGCCACATCCCCGGCTATTCGACCTCGATCTTCTGGCTCAACCGCACGCTCGGTCTGGACTACGACGACCCGCGCGACCAGACCTCGTGCACGGCCTGGAACTACTACGCCTCGGCGACGTCGAACTCCGCCGCCCAGGCGGCCGTCGCCGTCCGCAACTTCGCCGCGGCGCACGAGACGGGTTACTTCCCGCTGATCCACTGCGGGACGTCCTTCGGCCACTACAAGGAGGTGCGCAACGAGCTGGTGCACCATCCGGAGCTCCGCGCCCAGGTGCGCGACATCATGGCGAAGCTCGGCAAGCCCCTGGTGATGCCCGAGGAGATCGTCCACTACTCCGAATGGGTGTACGCGGTGCGCGACCGCATCGCCGCGCGGCAGGTCCTCGACCTGAGCCGGATCACCGTCACGGTCCACCCGGCGTGCCACTACTACAAGCTCGTCCAGGAGGACGCGATCTACGATCCGGAGGTCTACGGCGGGCAACGGACCGCGGTCGTGTCGGCGGTGGCCCAGGCCCTCGGGGCGAAGGTGGCGGACTACTCGACGTGGTTCGACTGCTGCGGCTTCGGTTTCCGCCACATCCTCGTCCAGCGCGACTTCACGCGCTCGTTCGCCGTGCAGCGGAAGATCGAGACGATGAAGGAGGAGGCGAACCCCGACGTCACGCTCACGCACGACACCGGCTGCGTGACGACGCTCGACAAATCGCAGTTCGCCGCCCAGGCCCACGACAAGAAGGTCGGGATTCCCGTCATGTCCGAGGCGCAATTCGCGGCGCTCGCCATGGGGGCTCATCCGTACCGCGTGTGCCAGCTCCACTGGCACGCCGCCGAGTATCGGCCGCTCCTCGAAAAGATGGGGATCGACTGGCGCGAGCGGTGGCGCGAGTTCGAGGACGACTGCGCGCGCATCAAGAAGGGCGAGAAGCAGTTCCTGACCTGGGAGGATGTGGATGCCTAGCGACGCGGTCCTGTTGCTGGGCGGCGGCCCCGCCGGGCTCGAGGCCGCGCGCGGCGTCGCCGACCTCGGGTCCCGCGCGATCCTCGTCGAGCCGCGCGACCGCCTGGGCGGCATGCCCGACGCGGCGCAGTACGCCGCGCTCACCCACGGCATGCGCTCGGCCGAGGAAGCGATGGCCGAGATGACCGCCGCGGTCCGGGGGCACGCCAACGTCGAGCTGCGCCTCTCCTCGACGCTCGCGGGCTTCACGGGCAGCGCCGGCGACTTCACCGCCACGCTCGCCGGGCCGAAGGGCGCCCAGGACGTGCCGGTCGGCGCGGTGATCGTCGCGACGGGCTTCCAGCACTTCGATCCGGGCCGCGAGACGCAGATGTACGGCTACTACGAATACGAGGACGTCATCACGCTCACCGACGCCGAGCGCATGTTGAAGTCCGGCAAGTTCGTGAAGCCGTCGACCGGCCAGGCGCCCGAGCGCGTCTGCTTCATCCAGTGCGTGGGCTCGCGCGACCGGCAGATCGGCAACGAGTACTGCTCGAAGGTCTGCTGCGGCATCTCGTCCAAGCAGGCGATCGAGGTCCGCCAGCTCCTGCCGAAGACGAAGGTCTTCATCTTCTACATCGACATGCGGATGTACGGCTACTGGGAGAACGAGCTGTACTGGCCCGCGCAGGAGAAGTACAGGGTCCAGTACATCCGCGGCATCGTCACCGAGATCTTGAGGAAGGGCGACCGGCTCCTGATCCGCGGCGAGGACACGACGATGGGGCGCCCCGTGGAGGTGCCCATGGACGTCGTCGTGCTCGCGGTCGGCATGGAGCCCTCGGCCGGCACCCGCGCCGTCGCCAGGCTCCTCGGCGTCCAGCAGAACAAGTACGGGTTCATCGAGGTGCCCCACGGCTCCCTCGATCCCGTGGCGACGTCCGTCCCCGGCATCTTCGTCGCGGGCGCCGCCGCGGGCCCGGCCGACCTCAACGACTCGATCTCGACGGCCGGCACCGCGGCCCTGCGGGCCGTCTCGACCCTGCGCAAGATGGCGGGGTCCCCGAGACCATGAAGAGTGCGCAAGAGGGACGGAGCCACACCGCGCCTGTCTCAGGCCACCCACGGACACACGCGGCCCCGGCGTCCCCGCTACAATGAAAAGCCAGGTCGTCGACACCGAGAGCGCGCGCGAGTTCATGCAGGAGGCGCGGAAGCAGCTCTCCGCGCAGGACGCCGCCGCGATCTCGGGGGAATGCGCCGGGAAGGCCGAGCGCTTCCGCGGCTGGTTCGGCGACGGTCGCGCGGCGCCGCTCGCCGCGGCCGATCTCGACGCCGCGCTCGC
>JBBTPF010000018.1:0-1918 GCA_038066295.1 Candidatus Methylomirabilota bacterium
GAGGGCGTCCGCGGGCACGCTCACGGCGAAATGGTGCTCATCGCAACCGGATCCTCGGGTCGAGGTACGTGTAGACCACGTCCACGACGAGGTTCACCAGCACGAAGGTCGAGGAGAGCAGGAACACGGCGGCCTGGACCACGGCGTAGTCGCGGTTGTAGATGGCCTGCACCGAGAGCCGGCCGACGCCCGGCCACGCGAAGATCGTCTCCGTGATCACCGAGCCGCCGAGGAGCGTGCCGAGCTCGATGCCGACGATCGTCACGATCGGGATCGCCGCGTTCTTGAGCGCGTGCTTCCACACGACGGGCGGGTCCGATACGCCCTTGGCCCGCGCCGTCCGGATGTAGTCCTGATTCAGGACATCGAGCATGCCGGACCGCGTGAGCCGCGTGATGCGCGCCGTCGTGAAGAGCCCGAGCGTGATCGCCGGCAGCAGGAGGTGCTGGAGCCCGCCCCGCCCCGACGAGGGCAGCAGGTTGAGCTGGACGGAAAAGACAAGGATCAGCATGATCCCGAGCCAGAACGTGGGCATGGACTGGCCGAGCAGCGCGACGACGGTGGACAGGTAGTCGATCGGGGTGTTGCGCCGCACCGCCGAGACGATGCCGGCGGGGATCGCGAGCGCCAGCGCGACGAGCAGCGCGGCGCCGGCGAGCTCGAAGGTCGCCGGCATCCGCTCGACCACCAGGTCGAAGGCGGGCTCGCCATGGCGCACCGACTGGCCGAAGTCACCGCGGAGCGCGCCCGCGAGGAAGCGCCCGTACTGGACGAGAAACGGGTCGTTGAAGCCCATCGCCGCGCGGAAGCGCTCGACGTCCTCGGCGGTCGCGTCCGGGGGCAGGAGGACCAGCGCCGGATCGCCCGTGAGGTAGAGGATGAAGAAGACGACGAACGAGACGCCGAGCAGCACCAGCAGCGACTGGAGCAGCCGGCGGATCAGGTAGACCTTCATCCGCCCCGCCGGAGCCGCGCGACCGCCTCGATGTGCGGCGTCTGGGGGAACATGTCCACCGGCTGCACCCACTCGAGCCGGTAGCCCTGGCGGACGAGGTCGGCGAGGTCGCGCGCGAGCGTGGCCGGGTTGCACGACACGTACACGAGCCGCGCGGGCCCGAGCGCGGCGAGCGCCAGGAGGGCCTTCGGGTGGAAGCCCGCGCGCGGCGGGTCGGCGACGACGACGTCGGCGCGGACCCCGTCCCGCATCAGGGTCGGGAGCGCGTGGCGGACCTCGCCCGCCACGAACGTGCAGTTGTCGATCCCGTTCTGGCGCGCGTTCCTGACCGCATCGGCCACCGCGGCCGCCGCCACCTCGATGCCGTACACCCAGCGGGCGCGGCGCGCGAGCAGGAGGCTGATGGCGCCCGTGCCCGAGTAGAGGTCCATGACCGTCTCGCCCCCGTCGAGCGCGCACGCCTCGGCCACAACGGCGAACAGGCGCTCCGCCTGCGCCGTGTTCGTCTGGAAGAACGAGCCGGCCGATACCTGGAACGCGAGCCCGCCGAGGGACTCCCGGATGTGGTCCCGCCCGAGCAGGAGGTGTTCCTCCGTGCCGACGGCGACGGACGCCTTCTTGGCGTTCACGTTCAGCACGACGCTCGCGGTGGCCGGCACGCGCCGCGCGAGCCGCTCGGCGAGAGGGCCGAGCCCCTCGACGTCGGGCGTCGTGGCGACGATGTTGACCATGGCCTCGCCCGTGCGCCGCCCCTCGCGCAGCGACACGAAGCGCAGGAGCCCCTCGCCGGTGGACTGGTCGTACACGGAGAGCGCGCGGACCCGCGTCTCACGGCGGAGCTCGTCGAGCAGTCGGTTCATCGTGTCGGACTGGAGCAGACAGCGCTCGACGTCGAGGACCACGTCGTAGCGGTCGGCCTGATGCAGTCCGATGACTGTCGTCGCGGGGTCCGCGAGGCCGGAA
>JBBTPF010000019.1:0-2879 GCA_038066295.1 Candidatus Methylomirabilota bacterium
CGAGCGCGAGGCGCGCCTCAGGTGGGCGCCGCCGCCGCGCCTCCTCGACGGCAGCGCGGCGCCCGCGGCACTCGCGTACGAGGTGCTGCGCGCGCCCGCGGCCGACGCCCCGCTCACGGTGGTGGCGCGCGCGCCTGCGGGCGCGCTCGCCCTGACCGACCGCGAGCTTGAAAACGACCGCACGTATTACTACGCCGTGCGCGCCGTCCGCGTGGAGGGCGCCACGACGGCCTACGGCGCGCCCTCCGCGCGCGCCGCGGTGACCCCCCGGGACATGACGCCGCCCTCGGCCCCGACGAACCTCGTGGCCATCGCCTCGGAGGGCGAGGTGCGCCTCTCGTGGCGGACCTCCCCGGAGAGCGACGTGAGCGGCTACATCGTCTATCGCGCCGAGGCGAGCGGCGCCTTCGTCCGCGTCGGCTCCACGCGCGCGCCGGCGACCACGTTCGTGGACCGCGACGTGACGCGCGGCGCCCACCGGTACGCCGTCACGGCGGAGGATTCGGGCGCGATCCGCAACGAGAGCGGGCGGTCCAACGAAGCGACGGTGACCGTGCCTTGACTTCACCCCGCCCGGATGCTACCAACAACGTTTACATGGATCACTTCGCCTACCGGAACTTCGAGCTCTGCTGCGAGCGTGTCTCTCTGCGCGCGCTGGCCGCCGACGTCGGCACGCCCGCGTATGTCTACTCGAAGGCCGCGCTGCTCGAGAGCTACCGGGCCTACGACCGCGCGTTCGCCCCGGTCCAACACCTCATCTGCTACGCGGTCAAGGCCAACTCGAACCTCGCCGTGCTCGGGACGCTCGCCCGGGCGGGCGCCGGCGCCGACATCGTGTCGGGCGGCGAGCTCTTCCGCGCGCTCCGCGCCGGCATGTCGCCGAAGAAGATCATCTTTTCGGGCGTCGGCAAGACGCGCGAGGAGATGCGGGACGCGCTGAAGGCCGAGATCCTCATGTTCAGCGTCGAGTCGCTGAGCGAGCTGCGCACACTGGATGAGGTGGCGCGCGAGATCGGCGTCCGCGCTCCCGTCGCGCTCCGCGTGAACCCGGACGTGGATCCGCAGACCCACCCCTACATCTCGACGGGGCTCAGGACGTCCAAGTTCGGCATCCCCTACGCCGCAGCGCTCGAGGCCTACGAGGAGGCGGCGAAGCTCCCGGGCCTCGAGATCGTCGGGGCGCAGATGCACATCGGCTCGCAGATCACCAAGGCCGCGCCGTTCGGCGACGCGGTCGCGCGCCTCGCCTCGCTCGTCAAGGAGCTCCGGGAGCGCGCGATCGAGCTCCGGATGATCGACGTCGGCGGCGGCCTCGGCATCCGCTATGGCCGGGAGGCGCCGCCCACCCACCAGGAGTACGCGACGGCGCTCCTGGACGCCCTCCGCGAGCTCGGCCTCACGGTCGTGCTCGAGCCCGGCCGGTCGATCGCCGGCAACGCGGGGATCCTCCTCACGCGCGTCCTCTGCGGCAAGGACACGGGGGACAAGAAGTTCGTGGTCGTCGACGCCGCCATGAACGACCTCATCCGGCCGTCGCTCTACGACGCCTACCACGAGATCCGGCCGGTGGACGAAGCGCGGCTCGGCGGCCCCATGGAGCAGGTGGACGTGGTCGGCCCGGTGTGCGAGTCGGGCGACTTCCTCGCGAAGGACCGGGAGCTGGCCGCGGCCGAGGAGGGCGACCTCCTCGCGGTCATGAGCGCCGGCGCCTACGGCTTCGTGATGTCGTCCAACTACAACACGCGGCCGCGCGCCGTCGAGGTGCTGGTCGACGGCGACCGCTACACGATCGTGCGCCGCCGGGAGACCTACGAGGACCTGGTGGCGGGGGAGACGACCCTATGAGCGCCAAGTTCCAGGGTTCGTTCGTCGCGATGGTCACCCCCTTCAGGAACGGCAAGGTGGACGAGGCGAAGGTCCGCGAGCTGGTCGAGTTCCACGCCAGCCACGGCACCGACGGCCTCGTCCCGTGCGGGACGACCGGCGAGTCGCCGACGCTCTCGCACGACGAGCACAAGCGCGTCGTCGAGGTCGTGATCGAGGCCGCCCGCGGGCGCATCCGGGTGGTGGCCGGCACCGGTTCCAACTCGACCGCCGAGGCGATCGACCTGACAACGCACGCCGAGAAGGCGGGCGCGGCGGGCGCCCTGGTCGTCAACCCTTACTATAACCGGCCGACCCAGGAGGGGCTCTACCGCCACTTCCGCGCGGTCGCGGAGTCGGTCGCGATCCCGGTCCTGGTCTACAACATCCAGAGCCGGACCGCGGTCAACGTCGAGACGGCCACGCTCGAGCGGCTGGTGCGCGACGTCAAGAACGTCGCGGGCGTCAAGGAGGCCTCCGGCTCGCTCGATCAGATGAGCCAGGTGATCGCCGCGTGCGGGCCCGATTTCTCGGTCCTCTCGGGGGACGACAACGTCACGCTGCCGCTCCTGGCGATCGGCGGCCACGGCGTCGTCTCGGTGATCGCGAACATCCTGCCGCGCGAGACGGCCGAGATGGTGCACGCCGCGCTCGACGGCGACTGGAAGCGCGCGCGCGACCTCCACTACCGGCTGTTCCCGCTCGCGCGGGCGGCGTTCCTCGAGACGAACCCCATCCCGATCAAGGAGGCGATGGCCATGGCCGGGATGATCGAGCCGGAGTTCCGGCTCCCGATGTGCCGCATGAGCGACGCCAACCGCGAGCGTCTCCGCGCGGCCCTCACGCCGTACTCGCTCCTCAAGTAGAGATCGCCGATGACGGTGGTCTCCCCGAACGTCGGGCCGCAGTGCGAGCCGAGCGGCGCCTAGCCGCGAGGCGTGCGGTGACATGACCGAACGAGGCGCCCCGACGGCGAATACAATTGACGTTGTCGTGGCCGGTGCCGCCGGCCG
>JBBTPF010000019.1:2889-6683 GCA_038066295.1 Candidatus Methylomirabilota bacterium
GTCGCCGCGCTGGAGGCGCCGGCCCATCCGGTGCTCGGTCGGGACGCGGGCGAGCTCGCCGGCGTCGGGCGCGCGGGTGTCGCGATCGGCGGCGATCCCGTCGCCGCGATCACCCGCGGCCGCGTGCTGGTCGAGTTCTCGGTCCCGGAGGCCTCGCTCGATCACCTCCGACTCGTCGCCCGCGTCGGGGCGCGGGCCGTCATCGGCACGACCGGCTTCTCGTCGGCGCAGCGCGCGGAGATCCAGGAGCTGGCGCGGAGCGCGGCGATCCTCGTGTCGCCGAACATGTCCGTGGCCGTGAACCTCGCGTTCAAGCTCCTCGGGACGATGGCGAAGGCGCTCGGCGACGAGTACGACGTCGAGATCACGGAGATCCACCACCGCTTCAAGAAGGACGCTCCGAGCGGCACCGCGCTCCGGATGGCGGAGGTGGTCGCCGCGGCGCTCGGCCGCGACCTGAGCCAGGTCGCGGTCTACGGGCGGCGGGGGCTTCCCGGCGAGCGATCGAGACACGAGATCGGGATTCTGTCCCTGCGGTCGGGAGATGTCGTGGGAGAGCACACCATTTCGTTCGGGACCCTCGGCGAGCGGCTCGAGCTGACACACCGAGCCCACAGCCGCGACACCTTCGCCCGCGGCGCCCTGCGCGCCGCGCGCTTCGTGGCGGCGCAGCCGCCCGGGCTCGACTCGATGCAGGACGTCCTCGGCCTCGCCTGAGGGGCGCGGCGCCATGCAGATCGCGCGCGTCACGCTCTGATGGCCGACCGGCTCCTCCTGGAGGACGTCCGGTTCTACGGCCGGCACGGGCTGACGAAGGCCGAGCAGGCCGTCGGCGCGTGGTTCTCGGTCGACGCCGAGCTCGCGCTCGATCTCGGGCCGGCCGCCCTCGCGGACGACCTCGCCGCCACCGTGGACTACGGCGCCGTCGCGCGGCGCCTGGTCGAGATCGGCACGAGCCACCGCGTGAACCTCATCGAGCGCCTCGCGGGCCTCATGGTGGAGGCGCTGCTGCAGGAGTTCCCGGCGCTGGAGGTGCGGGTGCGGGTCCGGAAGCTCACCCCGCCGCTCCAGGGCCTCGTCGGCACCCCGGCGGTCGAGCTCGTGCGGAGGCGCTGATGGCGCGCGTGTACCTCTCCCTCGGCTCGAACCTCGGCGACCGCCGGGCGCTGCTCGCGGAGGCGGTGCGCCGGCTCGACGGGCCGGGGGCGACCGAGCACGTGGCGGTATCCCGGCTCTACGAGACCGAACCGTGGGAGAGCGAGCCGGGCCGGACGCGGGACGAGGAGCCCTGGTACCTCAACTGCGTCGTCGCGATCGAGACGTCGCTCCCGCCGCGCGTCCTCCTCGCGCGGATCCAGGCGGTGGAGACCGAGCTCGGCCGGACGCGGCCCGCGGGCACGCCCGAGGCCCGGCGGTTCGCGCCACGAGCCCTCGACATCGACATCCTCTTCTACGGCGGCCGGGTGGTGAGCGTCCCCGACGACCTCCACATCCCCCACCTGCTCCTCGCCGAGCGCGCCTTCGTCCTCAGGCCGCTCGCGGACGTGGCGCCCGAGCTCGTGCATCCGACGCTCTACCGGACGGTCCGCGAGCTCCTGACGGAGCTCGCCGACGACCACGCCGTGCGGCCCGGCGACTACCCGATCCGCTGGTTCGAGGACTGAAGGGCCCGTGGCGACCGGCGACTTCGAGCGCCAGGCGCTCCAGCACCTCGACGCCCTCTACAACTTCGCGGTCTACCTGACCCGCAACCCGCCCGAGGCAGATGACCTAGTGCAGGAGACCTACCTGCGGGCCTTCCGCTTCTCCCACCGCTTCCAGCCGGGAACCCACCTGCGCGCGTGGTTGTTTCAAATCCTGAGAAACACGTTCCTGACCTTCTACCGGATCCGCGAGCGCGAATCGGCCCTCGCGGAGGACGGTGTGCCGGACTGGGACGTGCCGATGTTCCACGACGCGCCCGACGACACGGCCGGCGCCATGGAGGCGCACACGGACCTCGAGCGCGCGATGCGCCGCCTGCCGGAGGAGTTCCGAACGGTGCTGCTGCTGGCGGAGGTCGAGGGCTTGCCGCTCGAGGAGATCGGGCGCGTCATGCGCTGTCCCGTCGGCACCGTCAAGTCGAGGATCTTCAGGGCGAAGGAGCGTCTGCGCGCGCTGCTGCGCGACTACGAATCATGACCGAGCGGCTTTCGGACTCTTCGGACGAGGCCCTGGGCCGGCGCCTGGCGACGGACCTGCCGCGCTACGCGGCCCCGGCGCGCCTCCGGGCGGCGATCGTCGAGGCCGCCGCGCCGCCGCGACCGCGCCGGGCGTTCTGGCTTGCGCCGGCGCTCTCGGCCCTCGCGACGGCGGCGGTGCTCGTGCTCGTCTTCCTGCCGATGCTCCCGCGGATCCTCCCCGTCGATCCGACCGAGCGGCTCGTGCGCGCGGTCGTCGCCGAGCACACCCGCGCGCTCATGTGGGGAACGCGGCGCGCCGAGATCATCCCCGCGGCGCTGCCCTGGCTCACGCAGGAGTCGGTCATCGGCCTCGCGCGGGCCTTCGTCGGCGACGACCGGCTGGTGTTCGTCGGCGCCGAGCCGGTCTACCTCGAGGGCCGGCGCGGGATGACCCTCTTCTACCGCGACGGCGAGGGCCACTTCCTGACCTACACGGTCCTGCCGGCGCCGGGGCTGCTGCTGCCCGAGCGCCGGCGCGTGCAGGTGGACCGGTTCAAGCCGGCGCTCATGCACGACAACGGCTTCTCGGCGTGGGTGTGGAAGCACGGTGACCTGGCGTGCTTCCTCGTCTCGGACATGGTCTCCGCGGCCGATCTCGAGCGGTTCAAGGACTACTTCGTCCGGGTGCGCGTCGCGAACGAGCCGGTGCCGGCGTACTGAGGCCGGTGGGCCGGGGCCCCTCCGCGACCACGCTGGCTTTCATCCGTAGCGGTAACTCCGTTCGCGTCGTGACCGAGTAACCCCCAGAAGCTACGGGTCGCGGAGGGGCCCCGGCCCACCGGCCTCAGTACGTCAGCGTGGTCATGTCCCATCCGCCCTCTGGCCTCCGTCGGCATCGGCGGGGAGGTCGCGGGCGACGACGAACGGGAGCGCCATCAGCGAGAGGGCGACCAGGAGCACTTCGGTGTCGCCGAAGTTGTACTCGAAGAGGCCGCTGACGAGGAATGCCGCGAGGGCGGCCATCGAGCCCAGCACGAGCCGCCGGCTCCCCTCGTCGTCCGCCGGGATGCGGCGCAGCGTCCGCGCCGCCCGCACGAAGAACGCCACCCAGATGGCGATCCACGCCGCGAGGCCGGGGATTCCGCGCTCGACCGCGATCTGCAACGGCGTGTCGTGCAGGTGGCTGGTCGAGCGCCGCAGCGCCTCCTCGCCCGCCCAGGCCGGGTAGAGGCGCTTGACCTGCCCGGGGCCGACGCCGGCGATCGGGTGGGCCCCGACCAGACGGAGTCCCGCGTCCAGCATGGCCAGCCGGTCGCGCGCGGTGTCGTCGGCGAGATCCCCGACGGTGCGTAGCCGCTTGAGCACGCCCGGCTCGACGGCGAGCGTACCGGCGATCACGAGGGCGAGCGCCGAAAGCACCAGCCACCGGCGCCGGAGGGTGAGCGCGCACCCGGCGGCGCCGACGGCGAAGCCGAGCCACGCGCCCCGCACATACGTGAGTCCGAGGGCCGCCACGCCCGCGAGCCAGGCCGGCAGCGCCCAGACGGCGGACGGCCCGCCCCGCGCGAGCCGCGGGAGCGCGTCCACGAGCACGAGCGTCAGGATGCCGGCGAGCGTCATGTAGATCGAGAA
>JBBTPF010000020.1:0-3937 GCA_038066295.1 Candidatus Methylomirabilota bacterium
CGGGTGGGCCAGAGGAGCTCCAGGACTCCGAGGACGAGGAGGCCGCAGCCGGCGAGCGTCGCCAGCACGAGGGCGACTTCTTCCGTCCACAGCCACTCCACGCGTCCTATTTGACGCCGCCCTCGCTCACGCGCCAAAGAAATTCGGCATCAGTACCGGATCCGCACCCGGTAGGTGAGCTTCGCGGCTCCTTCCCTCGGCACCGGGATCTGGTAGCGGAGCGTGTGAGCCTCGACCTTCTCGTACGGGTGGGTCGAGGCGAGGACCTGCCAGTCGCCCGGCACGGGCTCGATCACCGTCACCGCCTGGTCCTCCTTCTTGTGGTTCCGGAGCGAGATCTCCCACTCGACCTCGTAGAGGCTCCCGGCGATCTTCTTCCAGTCCTTCTGCGTGCGGCTGCCGACGACGTCGAAGGCGTCGCCCATCTTGATCTTCACGCGCTCGTCCTTCGGCGTGTGGTCGATCCAGTCCTCGCCGATGAACTGCTGGCTGCCGGAGCGGTCGGCCTTGTAGACGCGGATCTTGCCCTTCGGCAGCGGGATGCCGAGCCGGTTCTCCTTGCTGTTCTTCACCTCGAGATAGACGGCGACCTTCTGGTTCGAGATCGGCATCCCGTAGGCGTTCCGGTAGTAGTCCTGGGCGCCCCAGTACATGAGGTGCTTCACGACCGGCACCTCGGCTGCGGCCATGAGCGAGAGCTGCTTGGTCTGGTTATCCTTGATCGTGGTGCGCCCGTCCAAGGTGTAGAGGTGGTACTCGAAGAACCCCTCGGACTTGAACTCGCGGCTCGCGTCCGCCGCGGCCGACTTGGCCGCGAGCTCCAGCACGCGCGCGTCCCGCCGGCGGTCCTGGGCGCGGTGCACGTCGCCGGCGACCAGCTTGAGCGCGGCGTTCCGGTAGGTGGCGCCGCTCTTGTTGTCGATCGTGACCCAGCCCGTGAGGTCGGAGAGCGTGTCGGCGGCGTCGAGCACCATCACGTAGTCCGCCTTCCAGGTGATCCCGCCCGTGAGGTACGAGGCCTCCACGCGCTGGGGCCGGGCCGCCTGGTTGCGCAGGAGCCACACGAGCGTCGGCTGGGCGACGAGGTTCTCGGGGAGCGAGGGCAGCACGAGGCGCCCGTAGTGACCCATGTGGATCTGGCCGTTGATCTCGAAGATCGGCCCGTTGGTCGAGAGCAGCGTCGCGTCGTGAAAGGTGCCGTCGCCCTGGTAGAGCCGCACCTTCTTGCCGACGTACTTCTCCATGAGCTTCTGGCTCGTCAGCAGATCGTATTCGTAATTCTGCTCGAGGATCCGGATCCCCGCGGGGTCGGTGAGCGATTTGAGGTGCACGGTGGTCGGGTCGATCTGCGCGGCCACGTCCATGAACTGGATCTCGGTCACGCCCGCGGGGAAGCGCGCCTCCCGCACGTCCTTCACGAGCCCGAGGTTGCCATTGTAGACCGTCACCATGACGTCCTTCTGGTCCTCGCGCGTGACGCCGAGCGGCGCCGCCAGGGCGACCTCGGACGTGGCGAAGACGCCGAGCAGCGTGAGAGCGATCAGTCGCGTGCGCATCGTTGTGTTCCCCCTGTTCTGGCCGGGTTCGGCCTCTTGCCCGGTTAGACAGGGGAGCGGGAGTGAAGTTCCCGGGGGGGGACCGGCGGGTGTCAGCGCGCGGGGTTTCCGCGCGGGGGGTTTCCGGAAGCGGCGATCAGTCGGTGATGCGGAGGGACACGCGGACGTCGTCGGGCAGCTCGCCGGCCTGGTACTCGGGCGTGAAGCGCCCGAGCCGCGCCAACTCGCGCGAGAACTCGGGCCACGCTGCGCGCGGGATGGCGAGCTCGATCGCGAGCCCGGCGGGCAGCGCGCGCCGCGCGACCTCGCGGCCGCCCGCCTTGGCGACGAGGTCGGCGAGCGCGCGCAGGGCCTTGTCACGGTCGGCGACGGACAGCCGGCCCGTGACGTCGAGCGCCGCCGGCGCCACGCGCGCGGCGGAGAGGCGCTGGGCCGCCACGTCCGCGCCGGCGCTCTCTTTCACGCTGGGCCGCGCCCGCCCGGCGACGATGCCGCCCGGCGGTTCGGCAGCCTTCTTATCTCCGGGCACTGCGGGCGCAGGCGCGGCCGGCACCGTCGCCGCGCGCGGGGCCGGCGCACCAGGAGCCGGGGCGGGAGGAGCCGGCGCTGGAGGAGCCGGCGCGGCTTCGGCCGCGTCCTGCCGCCGCGCAGCGTCCGCTTCGTCCCTGAAGTTCGACCGCTCCTCACGCTTGCCGAAGGCGTCGCGCGACTCCTGAGCGTCGCGCTTGTCGGCGACGGACGGCGCGGGCGCCGCGAACTGATCAGCCGCGGGCTGGGGCGCGGGCGCGGCGGGCTTGGACTCGGGCGCGGCGGCCTTGGGCTCGGACGCCGGATGCGGCGGTGCTTCGCTGACCGCCGGGGGCCGCGTCTCGAGCCGCGCCGCTTGCTGGAGCTCGGGCGTACCCCGGAAGAGGAGCGCGACCGTGACCCCGACCAGCACGAGCGCCGCCGCTTCGAGCGGGAGCTTCACAGGCCAGGGAAGGAACACGGCCCGCACGAGACGGCGGTGCCAGGGTACGGGCCGTGCGGCGGCGAGCACGCGGTCCACGAAGCCCGCCGGCGCGCGCGCGGGCTCCACCCGGTGGAGCAGCGAGACCGTGCTCTGGAAGCGCTCCAGCTCGCGCCGGCACTCGGCGCAGCCGCCGAGGTGCGCGTCCAGGTCGCCGCGCTCGGCCGCGCTGAGCGCGTCGTCCACCAGCGCCGAGAAGAGCTCGCGCGCGTCGTGACAGGTCATGGCAGGAACCGCTCCAGCTTCTCCTTGAGATCCATCCGCGCCCGGTGCAAGCGCGACCGCACCGTCCCGAGCTCGAGCTCGAGCGCCTGCGCGATCTCCTCGTACGAGAGCCCCTCGACGTCCCGCAGCACCACCACGATCCTCCGCTCCTCCGGCAGCTCGCCGATCGCCCGGTGGAGCGCCGTCTCGAGCTCGCTCCGCTCGAGCTCGTCCGCCGGGTCGGCATCGCCGCTCGCCAGACGCGCGAGCGTCTCCTCCCCCTCGCGCGGCGCGCGCCGCTCGCCGGAGGCCAGGCGGTTCAGGCACAGGCGCGAGGCGATCGTGTAGAGCCACGTCGAGAGCTTCGCCTCGCCCCGGAACTCGTCGATCGCGCGATGGACCCGGAGAAACACCTCCTGGGCGACCTCCTCCGCCTCGGCGCGATTTCGCAGCATTCGGAGCGCGACCCCGAACACCCGGTGCTGGTAGGCGATCACCAGCGCCTCGAAGGCGCGCGCGTCGCCCCGCCGCAGCCGGTCCACCAACTGGGAGTCATCGCCGATCCGCCCTTCCATCCAGTTAGACCATACCGCCCGTTTCCGGTTCCCGGCGATCGAAATTCGGCCGGCGCCCGTCTCGGTTCCGGCACACGGTTCCGGCACACGTTGCGGAGGGCTGTGGCTGGGAACTATGATTGCCGCCATTACGCGGGGGTGCTCGAGCAGGCCGGGGACCGGCCCGCCGCGCGAAGCCCGGCGGACCAGACGTTCAGCCCACGACCAGCCCCGCAGCCAGAAAATTTCGAGCCGACGCGATACGCGGCGATGGCCCGCAGCCTATTTCGGCGCGGCTGGCATCGGCCGTAGGGCGCAACATGGGGAGTGCGAAGGAGAAAGGTTGGTTCCTTGACTAGGCCTCACGGCTGGATACGCTGTCCGTGGTCGCAGGCCTTGCTGTATTACATGTATTACGCACCGGGCTACGCAGATCTGTCTACTTCGAGTTCGGCGTCCCGGCCGACGTATCGGAATTGGGACGTTGCGTGACCCAGGCTCGTCGCCTACCCTGTTGGTTGACAGAGAGCGAGCCGTCGCATGACCAGCGTTCTCAGGAAGCTTCCGCTCTCGTACGCGGTGCTGTCGGAGGGCCGCCGGTGCGGATCCGAGTC
>JBBTPF010000021.1:0-9061 GCA_038066295.1 Candidatus Methylomirabilota bacterium
TCCACGATCGCCTTCGCAGCGACGGTCCCGCGGCACCAGGTCGTGTCGCCGATGAGGTTGTGGCGCCGCACCTCGAGGCTGAGCCGCCAGAGCAATCCCTCGTCGCCCATCCAGTTGGTCACGAGATGGCCGAGCCACGCGACGCGCTCGGGGCCGTAGTCGTACGCGCCGGGCACGCCCACGCTCCGCGCGAACGGCTCGTCCCAGTGGACGCGCTCGGGCGGCTCGGGCACGCCGAAGGCGTTCGGGATCGCGAGCGCCGGGTGACGCTCGAACATGTCGAAGGCGAGCCCGTGGGCACGGACGTAGAGGCTCCCCCAGCCCTGGATGAAGGCGATGATCGAGGTGACCGTGAGGGGGCCCTTCACGACCGCCGGCAACGCGTCGCCGACGTTCACGTCCTCCCAGTGGCGCGGCGTGGCGCCACGGATCTGCTCCTGGCGATAGGCGAGGCGGATCCGCTCGATCTCCGCCTCGGTGTACCGAGGGGGCTCGATCGCCCGGTACTTGCCGCGCTCGCGGGCGGTGTCGCGCTCGGTCCTGAAGCACCACGAGTCCGCCTCGCAGACGACCCGGCCCGTCTGGTTCGTGAAGACGGTGCGGTACGTCTGCTTGACGGCGCGCCGGGCGAAGGCCGACGGCTTCTCCTCGAGGTCGAGCAGCGTGCTCTCGCCCGTGATGCGATCGCCCTCCTGGATCTGCCGTGACCAGCGGAAATCCGTGCCGGCGTACATGGCGTGGATGCCGGGGAGGCCCGCGACGTATCCGGAGACCACGCGGTCCATCGCAAAGAGGATCGTCGGCGGAGCCAGGCGCTGTGTCTCCCAGACGGGGTTGCGGTCGCCGATACCGTGCGCCCAGTGGCGGATGGCGTCGCCCGTGGCGACCTCGATGTAGGGCGGTACGCGCCGCACGGGCTGGCCGATGAGCTGCCGCAGGGCGGCGAGGAGGTCGTCCGAGATCGTCGGGAAGTGGCGGGTCGTCATGCGAGCCGTTATACTCCAACCCATATGAAAACAATGCTCCTTCTGGTACAGCTCCTCGTCCTCGCGGCCGGCGCCCCGGCGCTGGCCGGATCGCCGACCGACCAGCTCCGCGAGTACAGCGACCAGGTGATCAAGGTCCTCGACGACCCCGCGCTCCGCTCCCAGGACCGCCGCGCGGCGGTCCGGAGGATCGCCAACGACATCTTCGACGTGGCGGAGACCGCCAAGCGCGCGCTGGCGCGTCACTGGCAGGGGCGGACGCCGGCGGAGCGCGAGGAGTTCACGCAGCTCTTCGCCGACCTTCTCGAGCGCACCTACATCGCGCGGATCGACCAGTACGGCGGTGAGCGGATCCGCTACCTCGAGGAGCGGGTCGACGGGGACAACGCCGTCGTGCGGGCAAAGGTCGTGACGAAGAAGGGCAGCGAGGTGCCCATCGAGTCGCGGATGCTCCGTCGCGGGGAGCGGTGGTTCATCTACGACGTCCTCATCGAGAACGTGAGCCTGATCGCCAACTACCGCGCCCAGTTCGACAAGATCGTGCGCACGACCTCGTACGAGGAGCTCGTGCGGCGGCTCAAGAGCAAGCGGGACGAGTTCCTCAACGAGACGCCCGCCCGGTACCGCACCTCGGGCTGACCCCGCCCCCGATCCTTGACGTCCGCCCGATAATTCCATATATTTCGAAATATGAAGACGCTGCCGCTGGCTCGCCTGCAGGCCCGCGAGGATCACGTCGAGGCGTTCAAGGCGCTCGCCCACCTCTCCCGGCTCCAGATCTTCTTCTTCCTCGTCCGCCAGGGGCGGGAGGTGCCGGCCGGGGAGATCCAGGGGGAGCTCGAGATCCCGGGGCCGACGCTCTCGCACCACCTCGACGTGCTCCGCCGCGCGGGACTCGTGCAGAGCCGCAAGGAGGAGCGCTTCGTCTATTACTCGGCCCGCCCCGACACCGCCTCGGAGCTGGTCCGGCTCCTGACCGCCTGCTGCTAGTGTCGCGTCTGCGAGAGCAAGTTCATGCTCGCGCGGCGGGCCCGGAGCCGAGGGGCGCGTGCGACAGAGGTCGCGGGACCCGCTGCGGCTGGGCTCCATCCGGGCGCGCCCGGTCCGCTCTCCCCGGGGCGGGAACGGGTTCCCCCGTCCCACGCGCCCGTCGGCTCCGGGCTCCCGCGGCGGCAGTTCTTGACATGATTCCGGCGACGGGACTCTAGCGGGTGCGAGCCGTCACCCGATGAGCCCGACCGGCGCCACGACCGGGACGATCCCGGTGGAGGTCGCCTCCTGGGTCACGAAGTTCGTGGGCGGCGACGGCACCGGGCGGCGCGTCTTCGAGGAGGCCTTCACGCCTGGCGCGACGGTCCGGAACGTGCTGCGGGGGCTCTCGGCGCGGTACCCCGACCTCGACGGCGCGCTCTGGCACGGGGAGGAGCTGGGCGAGCACATCGAAGTCCTGGTGAACGACGCCGTTCTCGGCGTGAGCCACACGCTCGATTCACCGCTCCGGCCGGGGGACCGCATCGCACTCCTCGGGCAGTTCATGGGCGGTGCATGACCGCAGCGGCCGGAAGCGAGCGTGTGGGAGCCCCGCGCTTCTTTCTCGCAGCGGCCGGAAGCGGGCGTGTCGGAGCCCCGCGCTTCTTTCTCAGGCCACCCTCGGTCGAAGCCGGCCTCGCGCTCCGATAAATGGCCAGCTACGAGATCATCGCCTGGCGGGAGATCCCGGCGGTCGTCGAGGCGCGTGACGGCGCCCAGAGCGCCACGCGCTCGCTGAGCGGGCGCTTCCAGGCTCTGATCGACTCCGTCGCGATGCAGCTCGGCCTTCAAGATTCGGACGCGTATCTCGCCGAGTGGACCCGGAGCCCTGCCGCGGAGCGGCCGGGGACCGCGCAGGAGGTCGCCGAGGCGGTCGCCGCGGAGCTCGAGAAGCGCTTCCCGGAGTTCATCGGCCGCGCGTTCGGCCACCCGTGAGAATCGACGGCTGGCTGCTGGCCATCTGCGCCTCGCGGGCGTTCATGACGTCCATGTTCATGACATATGCGGCGACGCTGCCCGTGCTGCGCGGGGAGTGGGGGATGTCGGGAACGGCCGCCGGCTCGATCTCGACGGGCTTCCAGGCGGGCTACGCCGTGTCCCTCGTGTTCTTCTCCTCGCTCGCCGACCGCGCCGGCGCGCGCCGGGTCTTCCTCGGCTCGGCCTGGCTCAGCACGGTCGCGGCGCTCGCGTTCGCGCTCTTCGCCCGCTCCTATCTCTCCGGCCTCGCCCTCTACACGCTCGTGGCGCTCTCGCAGGGCGGGACGTACACGACGGCGATCATGCTCTTCGCGGATCGCTATCCGCCCGAGCGGCGCGGCGGGGCTGTCGGCTGGCTGATCGCGAGCTCGTCGGCGGGCTACGCGCTGTCGCTCGTGGTCTCGGGCGTGGCGGTCCGGTGGGGCGGGTATCCGCTCGCGTTCTTCCTGAGCGCGTGTGGTCCCACCCTCGGGGTGGTCATCGCGTGGCTCGCGCTCCGGGCGACGCCCAACGTCGTCCATCCGCGCCGCGAGGACGCGCGCTTCGGCGCGGCCGTGCTGAAGAACGGCCCGGCGATGCGGCTCATCGCCGGCTACACCTTCCACTCGTGGGAGCTCCTCGGGATGTGGGCCTGGACGCCCGCCTTCATCGCCGCCGTCTTCGCCGTCTCGGGCGCTGGCTCGCTGCGCGCCGTCGAGCTCGCATCGTACGTGTCGGCGGCGTTCCACCTCATGGGCCTCGTCGCCTCGAGCTCGATGGGCCGGCTCTCGGACGGACTCGGGCGCCGTATCGTGCTCTTCGTCCTCGCGGCCACGAGCGCCGTCTGCTCGCTCGCCTTCGGCTGGCTCATCGGGATGCCCCTCGCCATCGTCTTCGCCGTCGGCGCGCTCTACGCCTTCACGGCGCTCGGGGACTCGCCCGTGCTCTCCACGGCCCTCACCGAAACGGTCGGCGCCTCCCGCCTGGGCGCGGCGCTCGCCCTGCGCTCGTTCCTCGGATTCGGCGCGGGCGCCGTCGCCCCGATCGTGTTCGGCCGCGTCCTCGACCTGACGAACGCGCCCGGGCCGTTTCCCACCGCGTGGGGCTGGGCGTTCGTGACGCTCGGCCTCGGCGGGCTCGCCGCGGCGTACTGCGCGTGGGGGCTCCGGCCCGACCGCGTGAAGGCGCTCCGCGCCAAGGCCTCGCCGATGTAATAGGCTAGGGGGGAGGAAGCGGCGTGTCCCGGCCCATCCCCGTCAAGCTCGTCGAGGACACCGCGCGCGAGCTCACGGCGCGCGCGGCGATCGATATCCCTGCCGATTACCGCGAGGGCGTCCGCCGGGCCCGTGACGCGGAGAAGAACCGGATCGCCCGCTTCGTGCTGACGGAGATGGAGCGGAACTGGGA
Source organism: Candidatus Methylomirabilota bacterium (assembly GCA_038066295.1). Classification (GTDB taxonomy): domain Bacteria; phylum Methylomirabilota; class Methylomirabilia; order Rokubacteriales; family CSP1-6; genus JACPCG01. The sequence goes on from JBBTPF010000021.1 coordinate 4,380, forward strand.
CATCGCCACGACGGAGCGGCGCCCGATGTGCGCCGACACGGGGCTCCCCCGCTACTACGTGCGCGCGGGCAACGAGGCCCACGTCGAGGGTGGGTTCGTCGCCCTCGAGCGCGCCTTGCGGAAGGCGACGGCCGGCGCCACCGCCTCGATCCCGCTCCGGCCGAATCGCGTGCATCCGCTCTCCCGCGTGGACCACGACAACAATGTCGGGATCCACGCGCCCGAGGTGACCTACGCGTTCGAGCCGGGCGCCGACTGGATCGACATCACCACCGTCCACAAGGGCGGCCTCTTCGGCACGGACTACCGGATGCTGTTTCCCGCGGACGGTGTCGGCGGCATCAAGCGCTTCTTCGTGGACACGCTCGTCGAGTTCGGCAAGCGCGGGCTCGCGTGCCAGCCCGCCGTCGTCGGCCTCGGCATCGGCGGCTCGAAGGACACGTGCATGCGCCTCGGCAAGGAGGCCGCGTGCCTGCGGGTCGTCGGCAGCCGGAACCCGGACCCGGCGATCGCGGCGCTCGAGGACGAGCTCACCGCGCTCGGCAACCACGTCGGGATCGGCGCGATGGGGTTCGCGGGCACCTCGCTCGTGGTCGCCACCCACATCGAGATCGCCTACACCCACACGGGCGGGATGCCCGTCGGCCTCCACCAGTTCTGCCTGTCGTCGAGGCGGGCGACCGCCCGGATCCATCCCGACGGCCGCGTGGAGTTCCGCGCCGATCCCATGTGGTTCACCGACTACTACCGCCGCGAGGGAATCGAGTGATCACGCGGCTCGACGACGTCAGGATGGACGAGGTCCACCTGACGACGCCCGTCGGCCCGGACGCCCTCAGGCACCTCAAGCTCGGCGACGTCGTCTACCTCTCGGGCGTTCTCTACACCGCGCGCGAGGGCGTGTACCGGAAGGTCGTGGACCAGTTGGTGGACCTGCCCGCGGGCGTGCGCGCGCTGACCAACGTGAACTTCCACTGCTCGCCCGCGGCGACCGTGAGGCCCGACGGCACCTACGCCGTGGAGGCGGTCACCGCCACGGCGAGCTTCCGCTTCGGCAAGTCCATGAGCCGGTGGTTCGAGCGGTCGGGCGCGAAGGTCATCGTCGGCAAGGCCGGGCTCACGGAGCTCGCGTACCGCGAGTGGTTCGTGCCCCACGGCGCGGTCTACCTCACCACGGTGGGTTACGGCCTGGGGGCGGCGTACGGCCGCTGCATCCGGCGCGTCCTCGACGTCCACTGGCTCGAAGAGCTCGGCCTCGCCCAGGCGCTCTGGGTGCTCGAGGTCGAGCGGCTCGGCCCCTTCCTCGTCGAAGGGGACCGCGAGGGGCGGAGCCTCTTCGCGCTCGCGAACCGCGAGATCGACCGCCGGCTCGAGGAGGTCTACCGCGCGCTCCCGCCCTTCGCGATGGGCCGCTTCGGCGAGATCATCGCGCGCACCGACGAGATCGTCTAGCGTGAACTGGCTCGGCAGATCAACGATCGGCTCGCCGCCCGGGGCGAACTCCCGCTCGCGATCGGGATCGGCATCCACACCGGCCGCGCGGTCGTGGGCTCCGTTCATGCTGATCCGACGCGCGGGGCACTTCACGTCGAACGACGTCACCGACCTGGCGGTCTACCTGAACCGCCGCGAGTGGATGGTGGGCGCCGCCGCGCTCGTCCTGATGCCCGGGGAGGGCGAGGCGGGCGTGCCGCAGGGCCAGGCCCTCAAGGCGGCGCGGAACGAGGCGCAGAGCCTCCAGGAGACGCCGACGAAACTCGAGGCCGCGACCACCTACAACAACTTCTACGAGTTCGGCGTCAACAAGGACGACCCTGCGCGGCTCGCGGGGACGCTCAAGCCGCGGCCGTGGGCGGTCCAGGTGGACGGCCTCGTGCACAAGCCGAAGGCCTACGATATCGACGAGCTGCTCCGCCTGGCCCCGCTCGAGGAGCGTGTCTACTCGCTCCGGTGCGTCGAGGGGTGGTCCATGGTGCTCCCCTGGATCGGCTACCCGCTCGCCGCGTTGCTCCGACGCGTGGAGCCCACGGGAAAGGCCAGGTACGTCGAGCTCACCACGCTGCTCGATCCGAGCCAGTTCCCGGCCCAGCGGCCGAGCATCTTCGGGTTCTCTCTCGAATGGCCGTACGTCGAGGGGTTGCGCCTCGACGAGGCGCTCCACCCGCTCACGCTCCTCACCGTGGGCATGTACGGGCGGGTGCTCCCGAACCAGAACGGCGCGCCGGTGCGCGTCGTCGTGCCGTGGAAGTACGGCTTCAAGAGCGCCAAATCCATCGTGCGGATCCGCCTGGTCGCGGACGAGCCGAAGACCTCGTGGAACACGTCGGCGCCGCAGGAGTACGGCTTCTATTCCAACGTGAACCCGGCGGTCAGCCACCCCCGGTGGAGTCAGGCGACCGAGCGGCGGATCGGCGAGTTCCGCCGGCGCCCGACGCTCCCGTTCAACGGCTACGGCGACCAGGTGGCGTCGCTTTACGCCGGCATGGACCTCAGGAAATCCTATTAGCGCCGTGTCGCGTCGCGCCCGCGTCGCGCTCAAGACCGCCCTCTGGGCGGCCTGTCTGGCTCCGCTCGCGCTGCTCCTGTTCCGCGCGGCGACCGGCGACCTCACGGCGAACCCGATCAGCTTCGTCACGACCACGCTCGGGGACTGGACGCTGCGGATCCTCCTCGCCTCCCTCGCGATGACGCCGCTCCGCGTCGTCTTCGGCGTCGCGTGGCCCATCGCGCTCCGGCGACCGCTCGGGCTCTTCGCCTTCTTCTACGTGTGCCTGCACTTCGCCGTGTGGATCGTGCTCGATCACTTCTTCGACTGGCCCCAGATGTGGACCGACATCGTGAAGCGGCCGTACATCACGGTCGGCATGCTGGCGCTGCTCTCGCTGATCCCGCTCGCCGCGACGTCCACGACGGGGATGGTCAGGCGCCTCGGCGCCAGGGCGTGGACCCGGCTGCACCGGCTCGCCTACGCGGCCGGCGTCCTCGGCTGCCTGCACTTCCTCTGGCTGGCGAAGGTCGGACGGAGGGATCAGTACTGGCACGCGCTCGCGCTGGCGCTGCTCCTGGGCGTGCGGCTCGCGGCCGTCGCCCTGCGCTTCGCCCGGAAGCGCCGCCGGCGCGGCGCGGCGCCGGCCCCCGCCGTGTGAGCGTGCGGAGCTTGACGCTGCCGTCGTAACAGTGGAAACTCTGGCGACATGGTCACCGGTCGATGGAGCCGACGCGTGAGCGCGCGCGTTCCGGCTTTCTTCCTGGCCGTCGTCGTCGCGGGCTGCGCGACGGCGGGCGGCGCGCCGTCCCCTGCGACGACGGCCGCCCGGCCGGCGCGCGAGGTGCTCCAGAACGGGCTGGTCCTCATCGTCCACGAGCATCGGGCGAGCGACGTCGTGGCGCTCCAGCTCTGGCTGCGGGCGGGCGGGCGCGATGAGTCGCAGGAGGAGCTGGGGCTCTCGCACTACCTCGAGCACATGCTCTTCAAGGGGACGCCGACGCGCCCGCCGGGCTCGATCGACGTGCTGATCGAGGGGCTCGGCGGCACGAGCAACGCTTTCACCTCGTACGACTACACGCACTACGACCTGGTCCTGCCGGCCGACCAGCTGCGCGCTGGCCTGGAGCTCCTCGCGGACATCGGGGTCAACGCGGCGTTCGTGCCCGGAGAGCTCGAGAGCGAGAAGAAGGTGGTCTTCGAAGAGATGAACCTCGTTGAGGACGACCCGGAGAAGTTCCTCAACCGGCGCCTCACGGAGCTCGCCTACGCGCCGCACCCCTACGGCCGGCCGATCCTCGGGACGCGCGAGCTGATCCAGGCGCTCGACCGCGCGCGGCTCGCAGCCTACTACACGAAGCACTACGTCCCGCGGAACATGGTGCTCGTCGTCGTGGGCGCCGTCACCCCCGCAGAGGTCCGTGCGGTCGCCGGCGAGACGTTCGGCCGCCTCGGGGGTGCGGCCCCGCTGCGGCCCGCCCCGCCCCCGGCGCCCGCGCTCGACCGGTCACGGCGCGCGGAGGTGCCGCGCGACGAGAAACAGGCTTATCTCGGTCTGGCCTGGCGGGCCGCGGCGACCGCGGACGAGGACATCTACCCGGTGGACCTCCTCACGTACATCCTGGGCGACTCCCCGAGCTCGCGACTCAACCAGACGGTGCGCGAGCGCCTGCGGCTGGTCTCTGCGATCGAGGCGAACTACGTGGCGTCGGAACAGGGCGGGCTCGTGAAGGTCACGGCGCGCCTCGAGCCCTCGAATCTCGACCGTGCCGAGGCCGCGATCCTCGACGTGATCCGCCGGGTGCGCGAGGAGGGCGTGACCGAGGCCGAGCGGCAGCGGGCCATCATCACGGCGGAGTCGAGCTACGCCTTCGACATCGAGACCGCCGAGGGACTCGCGAAGTCCTACGGCCAGGCGGAGACGACGTGGACGCTCGAGCACGAGCTCGCGTACCTGGAGCGGCTCCGCCGGATCACCGCCACGCAGATCCAGGCCGTCGCCCGGAAATACTTCCGCGACGACAACTACGCCCGCGTGCGGTTCCAGCCGAAATGAGCGACGCGTGCCTGTCTCAGGCCACCCACGGATCCACTCAGGCTCGCCTCGGGCGTCGAACGCCCTGCGGGTTCGCACGACCACCGCGGCCTCGCGGCCCCCGCTACAGAATGAGCGACGCGCACCTGTCTCAGGCCACCC
>JBBTPF010000022.1:0-7515 GCA_038066295.1 Candidatus Methylomirabilota bacterium
ACACGTCGAGCGCCGAGACCGGCTCGTCGAGCACGACGACCTTGGGCGAGAGCGCCAGCGCCCGCGCGATCGCGATCCGCTGGCGCTGGCCGCCCGAGAACTCGTGAGGAAACAGATCGGCGGAGCGCTCGGGCAGTCCGACCAGCTCGAGCAGGCGCAGGATACGCTTCCGCGCTTCGGCTGACGGCAGCGGCTCGTTCGTGACGAGCGGCTCGGCGATGATCGAGCCCACGCGCATCCTTGGGTTCAGCGACGCGTACGGATCCTGGAAGACGGCCTGCACCGAGCGCCGATAGTCGCGGAGACTCCCGCCGTCGAGCGTCTGGAGATCTTGTCCCTCGAAGCGCATGATGCCGCCCGTCGGCTGCTCGAGGAGCAGCACGAGCTTCGCCGTCGTGGTCTTGCCGCACCCGGACTCGCCGACGAGCCCGAGTGTCTTGCCGGGCTCGATGGCGAACGAGATGTCGTCAACCGCCCGAACGACGGCCGTCCCCCGCGCGAAGAGCCCGCGGCGCACAGGGAAGTGCTTGGTGAGGTTCTTCGCCTCGAGGACGGGACCGGCCATCAGGCCTTCACGAAAGCCAGCAGCGGCTGGTGTGGGACTCGGCGACCTTGAACTCGGGCGGCGCCTCGCCGCGGCAGCGGTCCATGACCTTGGGGCAGCGCGGGTGGAACGCGCAGCCGCCCGGGAGCGCCGCGGGGTCGGGTGGCTGGCCGTCGATCGCGGTGAGCCGTTTTCGATTGTCGCCGAGGCGCGGAATGGACTCGAGCAGGGCCCGGGTGTAGGGATGCGCCGGCGCGTTGTAGATCCGTCCGATCGGACCCGACTCCACGAGCCGGCCCCCGTACATCACCGCCACCTGGTCGCACATCTTGGCCACGATGCCGAGGTTGTGGGTGATGAAGATCAGCGCGAGATTGCGGGCGCGCTGGAGGTCGCGCAGGAGGTTCAGGTACTGCGCCTGGATCGTCAGGTCGAGGCTCGTCGTGGGCTCGTCGGCGATGAGCAGCCGCGGCTCGCACGAGATCGCGATCGCGCCGACGATCCGCTGGCGCATGCCCCCCGACATCTGGTGCGGGTACTCGCGCACGCGCGCCTCGGGCGCCGAGATGCGGACCCCCTTCAGGAGCTCCAGCGCCCGGCTCCAGGCGCTGCGCCGGCTCGCCCCCTCGTGGACACGGATCGGCTCGGCCACCTGGTCGCCCACCGTGAAGAGGGGGTTCAGCGACGCCATCGGGTCCTGCAGGATCATGGCGATGCGCTTGCCGCGGATCCTGCGCATCTCGGCGGCAGACTTCCGGAGCAGGTCCTCGCCCTCGAAGTTGATCTCGCCCGAGACGATCCGGCCGGCCGGCGGGAGCAGCCGCAGCAGCGAGAGCGCCAGCGTCGTCTTCCCGGAGCCGGACTCGCCGACGACGCCGAGGGTCCCACCCTCGTCGAGCGCCAGCGACACGTCGTCCACCGCGCGCGTGACGCGTGTGCCGCGCGCGCTGACGTAGTGGGTCGAGAGGTGCCTGACCTCGAGGAGCGGGCCGCTCACAGCTGGCGGAGCTGAGGGTCGAGCTTTACCCGGAGCCAGTCGCCCAGGAGATTGGCGGAGAGGACCATCAGCATGATGCAGGAGCCCGGCAGCACCGTCAGCCACCAGTAGCCGGCCATCATGCCTTTCTTGCCGTCGGCCAGCATGAGCCCCCACGCCGGCTGGGGCGGAGGCACGCCGACGCCGAGGAACGAGAGCGCAGCCTCGGTGACGATCACCACGCCGAGCTGCAGCGTGCCCAGCACGATGGCCGAGTTGATCACGTTGGGCAGGATGTGGCGGCGCATGATCGTCCACTTCGAGCAGCCGGCCACGACGGCCAGGCGCACGAAGTCCCGCTCCTTCACGGAGAGCACCTCCCCGCGAATGACGCGCGCGTAGCGCGTCCAGTAGACGGCGGCCAGGATCACGATGATGTTGAGCACGCTGGGCCCCACGATGGCGGCCAGGAAGATCGCGAAGGTGAGCGCGGGCAGGGCGAGCCAGGTATCGGTGATCCGCATGATGACCTGATCGACCCAGCGGCCGTGATAGCCGGAGACGATGCCGAGGACGGTGCCGATGAACCCCGCCACGATCACGGCGGTGAAGCCCACGACCATGGAGACTCGGGCGCCGAACATGAGCCGCGAGAGCACGTCGCGCCCGAGGTGATCGGTGCCGAGCAGGTACTTGTCGCTTCCGCCCGCCTGCCACGCCGGCGGCCGGAAGCGGTCGCCGAGCGTCCCCAGCTCCGGATCGTAGGGGGCGAGGGCGTCGGCGAAGATCGCGACCAGCGCCACCGTGACGAGGATCGCCGTCGGGACGAGCGGGAACCCTTCCATCCGGAAGGGGGCGGCGAGGCGCCAGGCGAGGGTCAGGGTCGCGGCACGGCTACCATTCACAGCGGATCTACCGTTCATACCTGATCCTCGGGTCGATGACGGCGTACAGGATGTCCACCAGGAGGTTGACGATCACGATCATCGCCCCGCCGAGCAGGACCGTCGCCTGCACCACCGGGAAGTCGCGGAAGGAGATGCCCTCGTAGAGCAGGCGGCCCACGCCGGGCCAGGCAAAGACCGTCTCCACCACCACCGCCACGTTGACCATGATGACGAGGTTGATCCCGGCCAGCGTGAGCACAGGGATCAGCGCGTTCTTGAAGGCGTGCTTGCCGATGACGAGCGCTTCCGGCAGCCCTTTCAGCCGCGCGAGCTTGACGTACTCCGAGCCGAGGACATCCAGCATGGACGAGCGCGTCAGCCGCATGTGGGCGGCCGCGAAGACCCAGCCCAGCGCGATGGCCGGCATCACGAGGTGGAGCGGCGTGCCCGACCCGGACGAGGGGAGCCAGCCGAGGTAGACGGAGAAGAAGAGGATCATGATCAGCCCGACCCAGAACGACGGCATCGAGAGCCCGAGCAGCGCGAAGATCTTCCCCGCGCTGTCCCACCAGCTGTTGACCCGCATCGCCGCGATGATTCCCGTTGGAATGCCGATGAGGAGCGAGAACACCATCGCCGCCGCGGCCAGGAGGAGCGAGTGCGGCAGGCGGGTCATATACAGCTCCAGCACCGGCATCCGGTAGTAGAACGACTGGCCGAAGTCGCCCCGGGAGAGCGTGGCGATGAAGTGGCCGTACTGCACCAGGAGCGGCTGGTCGAGGCCGAACTGCTGGCGGATCATCTCGAGGTCGTCCTTGGAGGCGCCGGGCTCGACGAGCAGGACCGCGGGATCGCCGGTGACCCTCACGAAGAGGAAGATGGTCACCGACAGGAGGAACAGCGAGAGGAGCGAGTAGGCGAGACGCCGGAGGATGTATTTTTTCACTGCTTCTTCAGGCGGAGGTCTTCGTAGGGCGCGGAGTAGGGGTACGGCTTGATCAGGTCAGCCCCGGACTCCTCGACGCGCGGCCCGACGCCCCAGATGAACGCCAGCTCGTAGATGGGGGCGTGCATCACGCGCTCGTGCAGGATCTTCTGGATCTGGTGCAGGAGCGCCTCGCGCCTGGCGCGATTCTGCTCCCTGGCCTGGCGCTGGAACAGGTCCTCCACCTCGGGGATGACCCCGTACGAGTAGATCCCACCCCTGCTGACGTAGGCCTCGAGGCGGGTGGCCGCGTTGCCCGCCGCGCCGGTGATGCCGACCACGACGCCCCGCAGCTACTTCTCCCGCCACGCGGTGAGGAACGCCGCCCGCTCCATGGTCTTGATCTTCGCGCGGATCCCGACGGCCTGGAGATACGCGGCCAGCGCCTCCCCCATGGAGATGTAGGGCGGGAACGGGTAGAAGTCGCCGGCGTCGAAGCCGTTCGGGTAGCCCGCCTCGGCCAGGAGCTGCCTGGCTCGCCTGGGGTCGTGGGGCGGCGGGTCGAAGGGCAGCGCGTACTCGAAGATTCTCGGAATGATGCTCCCCGTGGGTCGGGAGAAGCCCAGCGTCTCGGCCTGATTGACGGCCTGGCGATCGATGGCGAGGCTCGCGGCCAGCCGCACCCGCCGGTCGTGCCAGGGCGATTTCGGGTCCCACTGATCGGGGAAGTCGAGCCAGAAGACGCCCGGAGGCTGCGAGGGCACGAGCTTGAGGCTCGGGGTTCGCTTGACCTCCTCGGCGATCGGCCCGCTGAGCAGGTACACGATGTCCACTTCGCCCCTCTTCAGCGCGGCGCCGCGGGTGGCTTCCTCCGGCATGGAGCGGAAGACGAGCCGCTTGACGCTGGGCGTCTTGCGCCAGTAGCCGTCGAAGGCCTCCATCACCAGCTCCACGCCCGGCGTGAAGCTCACCACCCTGTACGGCCCCGCGCCGACGGGCGCCTTCTTGAAGCCGTCGTCGCCGACCTGCTGCACGTACTTCTTCGGCACCACCCACGCGGCGCCCGACGCCGAGGTGCCGTAGAACGTCATGAAGTCGGGCCAGGGCTCCTTGAGGTGGAAGCTCACCCGGCGGGGATCGACGATCTGGATCGACGCGACCTTGTCTTTCAGGAGCTTGGCGGCAGCCCCCTTGTAGCGCTCGAAAGAGAACTTGACGTCCTCGGCGGTGACGGGCTCGCCGTTGTGGAACTTCGCCGTCTTCCTCAGCACGAACTCGTAAACAAGACCGTCCTTCGACACCGACCACGACTCGGCGAGGCTCGGCGTGTTGGGCCCCGCGGGCATCGGCTTCACCACGGCGTCGTGGATCGCGTAGAGGACCATGAAGGGCGTGATGAGCGCCTCGGTCTCGGCGGGGTCGAGCCACCGGGAGGCGAGCGTCACGTGGAGCCCCCAGGTCATCGTCCCTTCCGGCGCGGCGTCCGCCGCGCGCGGCGCGAGACAGGCGAGCCCGCCCGACAACAGGAGGAGGCCGATCAGGAGCAAGCGCCGGAGCAGGCTCGTGGTTCGAGTCATGAATCCTCCTTCACCTGGGCTTGAGCTTCAGCTCTTCGTAGGGGGCGGAGTACGCGTGGCCGGTAATCAGGCCAAGCCCCGATTCCGCCACCCGCGGTCCGTAGCCGTTGAGGAAGGCGGGCTCCATGACCGGGAGGAACATCGCCTTCTCGTGCATGAGCTGCTGGATCCTGTGCAGGATCGCCTCCCGCCTCTTGCGGTCCGTCTCCGCCGCCTGCTCCTGGAAGAGCCCGTCGATGTCGGGGTAGCTCCCGTAGGCGTAGAAGCCGCCCCCGACGACGAAGGCCTCGATCCGGGTGGCCGCGTTCCCGAAGGCCGCGCTCCCGCCGAGGGTCAGGTTCTTGAGCTTCTTTTCCGACTGCGCCCTGGAGAACGCCGCCCGCTCCATGGGGGTGAGCTTCACGCGGATCCCGACGGCGCCGAGGTAGTTGCCGACGGCCTCGGCGATCGGCGCGTAGACGAAGTCCGAGGAGATCGTGCCGCCGTCGAACCCATTGGGGTAGCGCTCGAAGGAGAACTTGACGTCCTCGGCGGTGACGGGATCGCCGTTGTGGAACTTGACCCCGCGGCGCAGGACGAACTCGTAGGCGAGACCGTCCGGCGAGACGCTCCAGGACTCCGCGAGGCTCGGCGCCTGCGGGTTGCCGGGCATCGGCTTCACCAGCGCGTCGTGCAGCGCGTAGTAAATCATGAAGGGCGTGATGAGGCCCGGCGTCTCGGCAGGCTCGAAGTAGGTCGGCGCCAGGGAGATGTGGACGGCCCAGGTCAACTGGCCGTCCGGGCCGGCGGCGAACGCCAGACCGGGAGCGGCGGCCACGAGCACGATGGCGCTCGCGAGCAGGACGAGAGCGGACACGAGGTGGAACCGGGACTGTCGCGTTATGGCAGTCCTCCTCACCTGGCCTTGAGCTTCAGGTCCTCGTAGGGCGCGGAGTAGGCGTGGCCGGGGATCAGCCCGAGCCCCGATTCCTCGACGCGCGGGCCGGAGCCGTTCAGGAAGGCCAGCTCCCACAGGTGCGCGAACATGACCTTGTCGTGGATGAGCTGCTGCATCTTGTGCAGAATCGCCTCGCGCTTCTTCCGGTCCAGCTCCGCCGCCTGCTCGCGGAAGAGGCCCTCGAGGTCCGGGTAACTCCCGTAGACGTAGGTCCCGCCCGACGCCACGAAGGCCTCGAGACGGGTGGCGGCGTTCCCGAACGCTCCGGAGGCGCTCTGGATGATGTTCTTGAACTTCTTCTCGCCGTACCCCTTGAAGAACGCCGCGCGCTCCAGGGGACGGAGCTTCATGCGGATGCCCACCGCCTGGAGGTAGTTGGCGGCGGCCTCGCCGAGGTTGGCGTAGGCGGTGTCGCAGAAGTACTCGCCGGCGTCGAAGCCGTTCGGGTGGCCAGCCTCGGCGAGGAGCTGCTTGGCCTTCGCGGGATCGTACGGGTAGGCCGGCGGCTGCCAGAAGAAGTCGAAGGTCGAGGGGATGATGCTCCAGGTGATCTTCGAGAACCCCAGCGTCTCGGCCTGGTTGATCGCTTTCCGGTCGATCGCGTAGTTCGCAGCCAGGCGCACGCGCTTGTCGTGCCAGGGAGACTTCGGGTCCCACTGGTCGGCGAAGTAGAGCCAGAACGGCGCCTGGATGACGGCGGGATTGAGCGTGAGGCCCGGAGTCCGACGCAGCTCCTCCGCCAGGGCGCCGCGGATCGAGTAGGCGATGTCGACCTCGCCGCGCTTGAGGGCGGCCAGCCGGGTGGACTCGTCGGGGATCACCTTGAGGACGAGACGCTTGACGTTCGGCGTCTTCCGCCAGTACTGGTCGAACGCCTCGAACACCAGCTCCACCCCGGGCGCGAACGACACGAGCTTGTACGGGCCCGCGCCGACCGGGGCTTTCTTGAACCCCTCGTCGCCGATTTTTTCGACGTACTTCTTCGGGACGATCCAGCCCGCGCCGGTGGCGCTCGAGTAGAAGGTCAGGAAGTCGGGCCAGGGCTGCTTCATGCGGAAGCGGACCCGCCCGCTGTCCGGCATCTCGACGGCGGCCACGCGGTCCTTCAGGATCTTGGCGGAGGTGCCCCGGTAGCGCTCGAAGGAGAACTTGACGTCCTCGGCCGTCACGGGGTCGCCGTTGTGGAACCGGGCGCCCTTGCGGAGCACGAACTCGTAGGTGAGCCCGTCCTTGGACGCGGTCCACGACTCGGCGAGGCTCGGAGCCTGCGGGTTGCCGGGCATGGGTTTCACCATGGCGTCGTGGAGCGCGTAGTAGACCATGAACGGCGTGATGATCCCGGGCGTCTCGGCCGGGTCGAAGTTGGTCGGCGCGAGCGTGGTGTGGACGGCCCAGGTGAGCTGCCCCTCGGGCGCCGCCGCCGCGGGGGCGGTGGGGGCGAGCAAGACGATTGCGAGAACGAAACCGGCGAACCGTCCCATGGCGCCTCCGTCGTCACGGCTTCTTCAGCCGGACAGCTTGGTTCGGGGGCCTCAGAAACGTAGAGAGGTTGTCGGATTATCCGTGAACTGCTCTGGTTGTCAACTGTTTCCGCCTGTCAACCTGGGGGTCGCCCGGGTGGCCATCCACGATCTTCTTCGCGTAGGCGTCGCCGATGCCGGGGAGCGTC
>JBBTPF010000023.1:0-5047 GCA_038066295.1 Candidatus Methylomirabilota bacterium
CGTGCCGCGTGGTCCCGCGACCCCTCTCGCACCCGCCCGTCGGCTCCGGGGCACTCGTCACTTCTTCGCCCCGCCCTTGCGCTCGACGAACGTCCGGATCCGCTCGCGCGCGGCCCGCGTCCTGAGCGCCGCGCCGTAGGCCTCCGGCTCGCGGCCGCGCTCGCCCCGGCGGATCGCCGCGACGATGTCCTTGGTGGCGGCGAGGCCCGCCCGCGGCGATCGCGCGATGTCCGCCGCGAGCGCGGCGACCGTGGCCTCGAGCGTCGGCGGCGCGACGACGCGATTCACGAGCCCCATCCTGAGCGCCTCGCCCGCGTGGACCGTCCGCCCGGTCAGGAGCAGCTCGCGCGCCCAGCCGCCCGGAACGACGTCGAGCAGCCGCTCGATGCCGTAGCCGGGGTTGAAGCCGAGCGTGACCTCCGGGAGGGCGAAGCGCGCCCGGTCGGACGCGACGCGCAGATCCTGGGCAACCGCGAGCATCAACCCGCCGCCGAGTGCCCAGCCGTCGATGGCCGCGACCGTCACCTGCGGCAGGCGCCCGAACCGGTCCATGAGGACGGCCTGGCGCGTTGCGAGCGCCTGCGCCTCGTCCCCCGTGAGGGTGGCCATCTCGGCGATGTCGTTGCCGGCGCAGAAGGCCCGCCCGCGCCCGGTGATCACGAGCACGCTGACGTCGTCCATCGCGGCGACGCGGTCGAGCGCCTCCTCGAGCGCCCCCGTGAGCGCGCGGTTCAGCGCGTTGAGCGCCTCGGGGCGGTTGAGGCGGAGCCAGGCGACGCCGTCCCCGGCCTCGAGTGGCGCGAGCGGGTCGCTCACTTGTCGGGCTTCTTCAGCAGGAGGCCGATCGCGCCGACGGCGAGCAGCGCCATCGCGGCGGTGGCGACGGGCCAGAACTCGGTGCGGAAGAACGGGACCGCGAAGAAGGGCGAGTGGTGGTCGGTGGGCTTGATCCGCCCGTCGAGGATCCCCTCCACGAGCACCATCGTCTCCGCGAGCAACACCTGGGACGTGGCCTCGGCGAACGCCGGGTCCGCGAGCGCCGGGTGGCCGACGTAGCCCCGGCCGCCGTGCTTCAGCGGGTAGTTCGGCACGAGCCGCGCGGCCAGCGAATAGCGGGCGGGTGGGAGCGTCCGGTACGACTCGTCCACGAGGTCGGGACGGAGCATGAGCATCAGCGACGTCTCCCACCAGCCGCCGTGCGCGTCTTCGGCGAAGGCCTGCCGCTCGATGTCGGTGAGCGGGCGGCCGAGCGCCGCCTCGATCTTCTCCACGTACCGGCCGCGGAGGAACTGCCACGCGAGCCACCCGGTGAACGAGGCCATCGTGATCCCGTGGCGCCGCGAGACGATCGCGGCGGCCTCCTCGAGCGCGGTGAGGTGGCTCGGGCCGCCGTGGCCGTTCGAGACGAGGATCCAGCGGAACCCGGAGCGCGCGAGCGAGTCGCCGTAGTCCACGAGGGCGTCGCGGACGACCCGCTGCCGGACCCGCACGGTGCCGACCGAGTCGAACGTGAACGAGCCGAGGTGGAGCGTGGGCGCCAGGACCACACTCCAGCCGGGCCGCGCGGCCACGAGCCGCTCGCCCACCTTCTGCGCGAAGTGCCGGGCGGTGATCGCATCCACGCCGACGGGCAGGTGCGGCCCGTGCGTCTCCAGCGGGCTGACGGTCAGCACGAGGACCGTGCGTGCGCGGTCGAGCGCGTCGAGCGCCGGCGACGACATCTCCTCCAGCAGATGAACGCTCAAAAGGAGCTCCCTTTCGTGGCGGCCAGGTACTCGGTCTTGGCGCGCTCGAGCTCGGCGATGATCTCCAGCCGCTCGGCCGTGAGGCGTCGGGCCACGTGCTCGCGCGTGAGCGCGAGCGCGCCGAACCTGAGCCGGCTCGTGAGGCGGCCCGCGCCCACCCAGTAGCGATATGCGATCACGCCGCTCACCGGCAGCGAGAGCGCGAAGGCCAGGGCCCACCGCGGGCCCAGGAGCCGGGCGACGATCCAGATCTCCAGCCCCCAGAAGAGAGGATACGCGACGACGGACGCGAGCAGGCGCCAGGTCGCGTAGTCGGTGACCTTCCGCGACATGCGGCGCGCGATCAAGCGCGGCACCCAGTAGACGAAGAAGTTCACGGCGGCGCCGTACACGAAGAACGGGAAGCCAGCGACCGCCTCCCACCCGCGCCGGATCTTCTGGCGGCGGCCCCGGTCCTCGAGGCGGGCCCTCACCGCCTCGTCCTTCACGCGATACTCGCGGAGCAGCGCGAGGTAGCCCTGGATCTGCTGCCAGAGGCGCTCGACGCGCTCGGGGTCGCGCGCCTTGAACCAGTGCACCGCGTCGGCGATCGTCCGCGAGAGGCGGATCGGGTCGATCTGCCTGGGCGCGAGCCCGCGCTGCTCCCGGAGCTCCCGCGAGAGCTCGTCGCGGTAGAGCTGCTCGACGGCCTGCACGAGCTGGGCCGCGTCGATCCGCTCGACGTGGACGACCTCGGCCTCCATCGCCCACTGGATGGCGGTGGTCACGGCGTCCACCGCCTTCACGGGGTCCTCGCGGTACGCGTCGAGGTACGGCGTGACGGGGACGGGCGGGCCGAACGAGACGAGCACGCGCCCGCGGAACGACTTCCGCGCCTCGAACGTGAGCCCCACGGGGATCACCTGGAGCGCGCCCGGGCGCCCGGCGTCGAAGCCGAGCGCGATGCGCGCGGCGCCCGTCTTGATGCGCTGCACGCGCGCCTCGGCGTGCGTCGTCCCCTCGGGGTAGATCGCGATGAGGCGGCCCTCCCCGAGCGCCTGCGCGCAAGCCTCGAAGGTCGCGACGTTCCGCTCGAGCTTGTCCGGGTCGTCCTGCTTCCGGTAGACGGGGATCGCGCCGCACGCCAGGAGGAAGCGCGCGACGAGAGGGCTCCTGAAGAGGGCCGCCGTGGCGAGATAGTGGACCTTGCGCCCGAGCGCGGCGCCCACGAGCAGCGAGTCGATGAGATTGTTCGGGTGGTTGATGCAGAGGAGCACGGGGCCGCCCGCCGGCACGCGCTCGGGACGGCGGACGTCCACCGACCTGAAGAAGAACCAGAGCCAGAAGCGGCCGATGGCGCGCACGGTCCGGTAGAACCGGTCCGGCCGGTCGGGCGCCGTCGTCGTGTCGAGCACCGTGCTCATGGGGTATGATGCCGGGCGTGTTCGACGCGCTTCCCGCTCTGGTCAACGGCAACGAGCCGCTCGTCCGGCGAGGCCGTTACTGTACCACCACGTTCCTCGTCGAGGCGGGCGACACCGCCTGGCTCATCGCCGTCCACGAGGGCCGCGTTGCGAAGGTCGAGCGCGGGCCGTTCCTCATGCGCGCCTGGTCGTTCGCGGTGCGCGCGCCGGCGGAGGCGTGGCAGAAGTTCTGGGAGCCGGTGCCCGCGCCCGGATTCCACGACATCTTTGCGATGACGAAGGGCGGGCACGCGCGCGTCGAGGGCGACCTCCAGCCGCTCATGGCCAACCTCAGATTCATCAAGGACCTGCTCGCGGCGCCCCGCCGGAGGGCGTGAGTGGCCGAGCTCGAGCCCATCGTCGGACGTTATCTCGGGCTGGTCCTCGACGGCCGGCGGCACCGCGTCTACTTCGAAGAGGCGGGGCAGGGGATCCCGCTCGTGTGTCTGCACACCGCGGGCGCCGACGGCCGCCAGTTCCGCCACCTCATGAACGACGAGGCGGTCACGAAGAACTACCGCGTGCTCGCGTTCGACATGCCGTGGCACGGCAAGTCGCTCCCGCCCGCGGGCTGGCACGACGAGGAGTACACGCTCACCGCGCGCGGCTACGTCGACCTGGTCATGACGTTCATCCGGACGCTCGCCATCGATCGTCCGGTGGTGCTCGGCTGCTCGATCGGCGGCAAGATCGTGCTCGAGCTGGCGCGCCTGCACGCCACAGCGTTCCGCGCGCTCATCGGCCTCGAGTCGGCGGACTACCAGGCGCCGTGGTACGACGACACGGGCTGGCTCCATCGGCCCGACGTCCACGGCGGCGAGGTGTGCGGCGCCCTCGTGTCGGGGCTCATCGCTCCGCAGAGCCCGGACGAGACGCGCTGGGACACGCTCTGGATGTACATGCAGGGGGGGCCCGGCGTCTTCAAGGGCGACCTCTTCTTCTATCGCGCCGGCGGCGATTTCCGCGACCGCGTCGCCGAGATCGACACCTCCCGATGCCCGCTGTACCTCCTCACCGGCGAGTACGACTTCTCCTGCACGCCCGAGGACACGCTCCGCACGGCCGCGAAGATCGAGGGCGCGCGCGTGACGATCATGAAGGAGATCGGCCACTTCCCGATGAGCGAGAACCCCGCCCAGTTCCGGAAGTACTTGCTCCCGGTCCTCGACGAGATCAAAGCGCATAGCGCTTGATCAGCTCGGCGAAGTCCTCGACGGCGACGGCCCGCGCCCACTCCGCGCCCTCGGAGTCCCCGCCGTGGGCCTCCGCCATCCACGTGACCGCTTCCTCCCGCGTGCGGAAGAGCCGCCAGAGATGGCCAGCCCCACCGCCGACGCGACGGAGGTGGAAGACCGGATCGGCGGGCGACCCGGGCTCGTAGATCGCCCGCTGGCCGAAGCGGTCGAGCGTGATCCAGGCGACGGCGATGCCGCGCCCTGACAGCACGCGGGTCTTGAGCGACTCCTCGCGCGGCAAGGACTCCAGATCGCAGAGCTGGGGGCCGTAGTAGATGGCCACGCTCTCGGCGGGCAGCGACAGCTCGACCGTGAGCGGCCCGCCGAGCGATTCCAGGAGCGCCTTGGTCTCCTCGCCGATCCAGACCGCGCTCCCGTCCTGCTGGTCCGGCCACGCCTCGACGATCCGGCCCTTCTCCGCGAGCGCCCGGCGCCGGGCGATCTCGTCCTTCGCCGTTGTCAGGTACAGCCGGCTCACGGGACGCGGACGTGGCCTTCCATGAGCCGGCGCGCTGTCCGGTAGACGGTGACTCGCTCGGCCCACGGCGCCCCGTCGCGCACGCCCACGGCGGCGGCGATCGGCAGCACGCCCGACGGGTGCCCGAGCCTGATTATTGTAGCGGGG
>JBBTPF010000024.1:0-1068 GCA_038066295.1 Candidatus Methylomirabilota bacterium
TGCATGCCCTCGACCACGTCCAGGACGGTCTCGGCGGACTTGGACTCCTCGACCGTGATCACCCCGTCCTTGCCGACTTTCTCCATCGCCTCGGCGATCAGGTTGCCGATCGTCTTGTCGTTGTTGGCGGCAATGGTGGCAACCTGGGCGATCTCCTTCTTGTCCTTGGTGGACTTGGAGAGCTTCTTCAG
This sequence comes from Candidatus Methylomirabilota bacterium, assembly GCA_038066295.1. Taxonomy (GTDB): domain Bacteria; phylum Methylomirabilota; class Methylomirabilia; order Rokubacteriales; family CSP1-6; genus JACPCG01. Next base: position 192 of record JBBTPF010000024.1, read on the forward strand.
CTCCTCGACCACGGCGTCCACGGCCTTCTCGATGCCGCGCTTCAGCCCCATGGGGTTCGCGCCGGCGGTGACGTTCTTCAGGCCCTCGCGGAAGATCGCCTGGGCGAGCACCGTGGCGGTGGTCGTCCCGTCGCCCGCGACGTCAGATGTCTTGGAGGCGCCCTCCTTGATCATCTGGGCCCCCATGTCCTCGCAGCCGTCCTTCAACTCGATCTCCTTGGCGACGGTGACTCCGTCCTTGGTGATCGTCGGGCTGCCGAACTTCTTGTCGATCACCACATTCCTGCCCTTGGGCCCCAGGGTGGCCTTGACGGCCGACGACATGATGTTTACCCCGCGGAGCAGGGCCGCCCGGGCCGCATCTTCGAACAAAAGCTGCTTCGGCATTGTCTTCTCCTCCTTAGGATTGGGATGCTATGACGATACGGTTATTCGATCACTCCCAGCACGTCCTTTTCTTCGAGAATAAGGTACTCTTCATCTCCCAGCTTGACTTCATTCCCTCCCCACTTTCCAAAGAGAACCTGGTCTCCGACCTTGATGTCCAGGGGAACCCGCTGGCCGCTGTCAAGGATTCTCCCGCTCCCCACCGCGATTACCTTCCCCCGCTGTGGCTTTTCCTTGGCGGAGTCGGGGATGATAATACCGCCGCGGCGTTCCTCTTCTTCCTCAAGAAGGCGCTTGACAAGGATACGGTCATGCAACGGACGGATCTTCATAGCGCGTTTCCCTCCCTTATGTTTAGGTGTTCTTGGGCTCATTGAAGAACGTTAGCACTCATCTGAGACGAGTGCTAATATAGTCCGGCGCTTGAACCGAATCAAGCAAAAAATCAAAAGGCAGATCATGAAACCGAAGGTGTTGATATCACAGATGA
>JBBTPF010000025.1:0-7796 GCA_038066295.1 Candidatus Methylomirabilota bacterium
CAGGAGGATCGAGCGCGCCTCGCCGACGCCGTTCGCCGCCGCCGCCGCCTTGAGAGTGCGGAAGCTCGCGCGCACGAGGCGGACGCGGGCGCCGAACGGACGGAGCCGGGCCTCCGCGCGCGCCAGCGCCTCTCCGTCCGCGTCGAGCCCCAGGAGCCGGACTGACGCCGGGCTCGTCATCAGAAGCGCCTCCGCGTGACCGCCCATCCCGACCGTGCCATCGATCACCCATCCCTCGCCGCGCGGTCGCAGGAGAAACACGACCTCGTCGACGAGCACCGGAACGTGAACTACTTCACTCCCAGCTGCGAGAGCCGCTCGAAGCTCGACGGCAGCTCGTCCCTGTTCGTCCGCTCGTACTCCTCGAACCGCGCGCGGTCCCAGATCTCGAAGAAGTCGCGCCCGATGCCCACGAGCGTCACGTCCTTCACGAGGCCCGCCTGCTGGCGGCTGTCCGGGGGGAGCAGGACGCGCCCCGCCCCGTCGAGCTCGACCTCCTTCGCGCGCGAGATCCAGAGGCGGCCGAGCCGGCGGATCTGATCGTCGAAGCGCGACTGCTCGTTGATCGCGCCGACGACCCGCTCCCACGCCTCGAACGGATAGACGTTGAGGCACGAGCTCTCCGGCACCACGATCACGTCGTTGCGCTCGTACTGCGCCAGCGCATTCCGGTAGCGCGCCGGAATGCTGACCCGGCCCTTCGGGTCGATCGTGTGCTGAAAGCGCCCTATAAACATGTCCGTTCAAGGGAGACGGATGGGACTTCATCCCACTTCATCCCACTTAGCTGGCGAGATTAGCGTCAGCCGGAAGGCTCTGTCAAGGAAAAACGTGTGATTTTTCGTAGGATTCTGGGCACCGGACGGGCTGACGAGGGATAGTGTAATCTATTCCACTCTGACCCACCGGATGGTATCGGGGCGGGTTCTTGGGGCCGGCTCAGACACTGTGAATTCATCGGGGCCCCGGGCGCCCGGGGCCCCGATGAATTCACAACCGCTCAGCGCGGCTGGTAGTACCGGAGCGCCTCAGGGATCCACGCCTCGATTTGCCTGATGCGGGTCGTGGGCGAGGGGTGGGTCGAGAGGAACTCTGGCGGCGTTCCCCTGCCCCTCGCCGCCTCGTCCATCCTGACCCAGAGATCGCGCGCCGCCGAGGGGTGGTAGCCGGCCTTCGCCATGTAGATCAGGCCCAGATGATCCGCCTCCGACTCCTGCTGGCGGCTCCACGGCAGGAGGAGCCCGACGGTGGCGCCCGCGCCGAGGAGCGCGGTGACCCGCTGGACGGTCGCCGGGTCTCTCCGCGAGAGCGCGATCTGCGTCGCCGCGAGCCCCGTCTGGACGAGCAGGCCCTGGCTCACCCGCTCGCCGCCGTGGCGCGCCGTCGCGTGGGCGACCTCGTGGGCGAGCACGGCCGCGAGCCCGGCGTCGTCGCGGGTCACCGGCAGGATGCCGGTGTAGACGGCGACCTTCCCCCCGGGCAGGCAGAAGGCGTTCGCCTGCTTGTCCTCGATGACCTTGAACTCCCACTGGTAGTCGCCACGGCCGGTCGCCTCGGCGATCCGGCGGCCGACGCGCACAACGCGCTCGTTGAGGGCGGGATCGGTGGAGACCCTGGACTTGGCGAGGATCTGCCGGTAGGCGTCGAGCCCCATCTGCGTCTCGGCGCCCTCGGAGAGGAGCAGAACCTGGCTCCGGCCCGTGATCGGCACGGTCGCGCAGGCGATGAGGATCGTGGCCAACGCCGGGACGGCCCAGCGGAGCGTTCGCTTCACGCCCTCAGCTTACCTCAGAGGCCGCCTCAGCGGTTCCGGAGCCGCACCTGGGTCGTGAGCGTCGTGAGGCCGGCGGCGCCCCCGCTCTGCTCGCCTTCGGTCGCGAGCGTGATCACGACGGTCCGGACCTCGCCGGGCACCGGCGTGGGCTGTCCCCGGGCGTCGAGGTATTCGAGGGCCAGGCTCCGCACGCCGTTGATCACGGGCTGGGCCCCTCCGCCGGCGTCGCGACGCAGCACCGGCGCCGCGAGGCGCCACGTGACGGTTTCGCCGCGCTGGGTGATCGCCCCGTCGCCGTCGAGGTCGAGCTGGAGCGTGATGCGCTCCCGCTCGGCGACCGCGATGGCGTCGAACGCGCCGCCCCCTGCACCGGCGGCCCGGATCTCCCGGGCCAGGCGTTCGAGCGCGATCCGCCCGCTCTGCTGCGCCTCCACACGGGCCGCGCCGATGGCGTAGGCCTGCTGACCCTGCTGGAGTGCGGTGAGCATGCCCGAGAGCGTGAGGCCGACGAGGGCGATGGCCGTCAGGAGTTCGGCGAGGTTCACGCCGGCGAGCGTCGCCGGGAACCGCGGCCCGCGTCAATGCCCAGAGTTCGATACGGCTCCCAGCCCGGATTATTCGCGAACGATCCGTGGAGGCGGACGGTGGCAGGCGGAGCGTGGCCTCGGCAGGGGTCGCTCGACCACGCGGCACGCGCCCGTCGGCTCCGGCCCCGCAGGGGCGCCATCCTGCGCCAGCCCCGCCCGCCACGCGCAACGACCGTTCGTGAAGAATGCGCGCTAGGGCAGGCGGACGACCGTCCAGCCGCGCGCGTGGACCTCCGCGTCCTCGAGCGAGCGTGCCCGGCGCCCGAACCGCCGCCGCTCGGCGGCGGGCGGTTCCTCGCGCTGCCGGCGCCTCACGAAGCGACGGTCGAGGATCACGTCCACGCCCTTCTCGTTCGCGAGGACGTTCCGGAGGGCGTCGTACAGGTCCCGCCGCTCCTGCGACACGACGAACAAGAGCCGCTCCATGGCTCTTCCTCCTCGCCCCAGTCTACTCGAGCGTGGGACGGTGCTGGGCCCAGGGCCGGACGCGCTCGAACCCCGCCGAGGCGCGCAGGACGGTCGCGTCGTCGAAGCGGCGGCCGACGATCTGCAGCCCGATCGGCAGACCGTCCTTCGTGAAGCCGCACGGCACCGAGGCGGCCGGCTGGCCGGTCATGTTGAACGGGAACGTGAACGGGATCCACGCGTACGCGGAGACGGGCGTGCCCGCGATCTCGGTCGGGTTGTCGAGGCCGACCTTGAAGGGCGGGCAGGCGATCGTCGGGGTCACGAGGAGGTCGTACGTCTCGAAGAACGCCCGCGGGTGCTGCCACCAGGCGAGCCGGTCGAACCACGCCTGCACGTACTTCGTCGGCGGGTTCCGGAGCGTTGTCTCGATGATCCGGTAGAGCCCGGGGTCGATCTCCTCGCGGCGGTCGACGTACGGCGCCATGCGCGTGGCGATGCCCCCGCAGAAGATCTCGCTCCAGCAATCGCGCGGCGACGGCCAGCGCGGGCTCACCGCCTCCACGCGGCAGCCCAGCTCGACGAACGCCTTGGCCGCCTTCGCGCACACGGCGCGCACCTCCGGATCGACCGCTTCGGCGAACCCGAGATCGTCGGTGTACGCGACGCGCAGCCCCTTGAGGCTGCCGCGGAGTGCCTTCACGTAATCCACGCGGGCGGCGGGGAGCGAGGTCTGGTCGCGCTCGTCGGGCCCCGCGCACACGTTCAGCATGAGCGCGGCGTCCGCCACCGTGCGGGTCATCGGCCCGATGTGCGAGAGGCTCCAGGCGCCGCTCGCGGGATAGGCCGGAATGCGCCCGAACGACGCTTTCAGGCCGTAGATCCCGGCGCAGGAGGCGGGGATCCGGATCGAGCCGCCGCCATCGGTGCCGATGTGGAGCGGCCCCAGGCCCGCGGCCGCGGCCGCCGAGGCGCCGCCCGACGAGCCGCCGGGCGTGCGCTCCAGGTTCCACGGATTCCGCGTGATCCCAAAGAGGAGGTTGTGGGTCGCGCCGATCCAGCCGAACGTCGGCGTGTTGGTCTTGCCGAGCAGGATGGCGCCGGCGCGCTTCATCCGCTCGACCATCGGCGCGTCCTCGGTCGGGACGTTGTCGGCGTAGAGCGGCGTGCCGAAGGTCGTGCGCACGCCCTTGGTGATGACGAGGTCCTTCACCGAGAAGGGCACGCCGTGGAGCGGCCCGGGCTTCGCCCCCTTCTTCATGAGGGCGCGCTCGGCGGCCTTCGCCTCGCGTCTGGCCCGCGCACCGGTGAGCGTCACGAAGGCGTTGAGCTGCGGGTTGATCCGCTCGATGCGGTCGAGGACCGCGCCCACCACCTCGACGGGCGAGACCTTCTTCTTCCTGATCAGCGCCGCCAGCTCGGTCGCCGGCAGCCAGGTGAGCCGCTCGTCAGCCACGATCGGGATCTCCTTTCTGGGGTCAGGTGCCCCGGAGGCGCGGGTCGAGGACGTCGCGGAGCGCGTCGCCCAGGAGGTTCGAGCCGAACACGGCGAGGCTGATCGCGGCGCCCGGGAAGAGGACGAGGTGGGGCGCCTTCTGCGCGTACTCCGCCGCCGAGACGGAGAGCATGCGGCCCCACGACGGGTACGGCTCGGGGACGCCCAGGCCGAGGAACGAGAGCGTCGCCTCGACGAGGACGGCGCTCCCGAGCTGGGCCGTGCAGAGGACGATGAACGGCCCCACGGTGTTCGGCAGGATGTGCCGGAACGCGATCCGGAGGTGCCGGACGCCCAGCGCGCGCGCCGCCTCCACGTACTGCATCTCCCGGATCGAGAGCAACCTCCCATCGGATTTGGCGATTGGCGCGCTGAGTGTACCGTGAAAACGCTTGGTCTCACAACGAGGTTTCCGCCGCGCCGCGTCGTTTCTAGAGCAGGCGGATCAGCAGATGGATCGCGTAGAGCAGGCCGCCCGCGAGCCCGCCGACCACGGTGCCGTTGACGCGGATGTACTGGAGGTCGTCGCCCGCGTGCTCCTCGATCAGGCGCACGGCGCCCTCGGGGCCGAGGGCGAGCACGCCCTTCTCGATGAACGTCGCGAGCCGGCCGTGGTGGCGCTCGACCGCCTCGATCACCCGGGCCTTGGCCCACCGGTCGAGCTCCCGGCGCAGCGCCGCGTCGGTGACCAGCGCTCGCCGGGCCCGCTCGAGCCGCTCGACCACCCAGGCGACCACGTCCCCGTCCGCGCGGCCGAGGTCGGCGACGAGCGCCCGGTGGAGCGCCGCGGCCGCGTCATCGAGCATCTTCGTCGCTGCCGGCGTCCTGAGGAGATCGTGCTTCGCGGCCTCGATGCGGCCGGCGAGCGCGGGGTCGCTCCGGAGACGCCCCGGCAGCTCCCGCACCGCCTCGGCAAGCCGCTGGCGCAGCGGATGCCCGGGGCCCTCGGCGACCTGCCGGAGCCCCGCGTGGAGCGCCTGGACGACGCGGTCGCGGTCGATCAGCCCGAGGAGGCTCGCCACCCCCATCCAGAAGCGCGGGGCGGCGCCCATCCGCTCGCGGTAGCGCGCGAGGACCTCGTCCACCGCCTCGCCGACGACCGCGCGGAACGCCGGCCGGTCGAGCGCCTCGCCGAGTGCCCGGGCGCACGCGCCGAGCGCGCGCTGGTCCCAGCCGTGGCGCGCTGCCGCCTCGAGCGCGCCGGCGAGCAGCGGCGCGGCGGGACGCGCCAGCACGAGGTTGCGGAGGCGCGCGGCGAGCTCCGCGGCCGCGTGGGGCCGGAGCTCGTCGGCGACCCAGCGCGCGAGCGTGAGCGTGGCCCCCTCGAGGTCGCGGCGGCTCACGCGCTCGGCGCCCAGGGCGAGCAGGCCGGCGACGTCGACGCGCTCGATCTCCTCGCTCACGTACGCGCGCGTGAGGACGCGGCTGCCCACCATCGTGCCGACCCGCGCCGCCATGAGCTCCCAGTTCGCGGGGATGAGCGCGGTATGGGGGATCGGCAGGCCGAGCGGCCGGCGAAAGAGCGCGGTCACGGCGAACCAGTCGGCGAGGCCGCCGACGATCCCCGCCTCCGCGATGGCGAGGATCCAGCCGCCCCACCATGTCGCGCGGAACGGGAACGAGGCGACGGCGAGCGCGGCGGCGGCCACCAGAACGCCCAGCGCGAGCCGGCGCTGACGTCGCGGAGGCGCTCCGGTCACGGGAGGAGGAAATCCAGCATGCGGTCGGTCGCGCTCGGTCCCCACGGCACCGTGTGGGTGCCCCGCGCGTCGCCGCCGCTCCACGCGTGGCCGAGGCCGGGCACGAGCCACGTCTCGATCACCGGCCGGCCCTGGGCGTCCCGGTAGAGGGCGTGGAGGGCGCCTTCCCGCCGCTCGGTCGTGCCCGACGCCATCCCCGCGAGGCGCGCGAACATGGTCTCGAGCGCGGTGAAATTCGCCGGCGCGACGACGGTGTCGAGCGCGCCATGCCAGAGCGAGGCGCGCACCGGGAGCGACCGCTTCCCCCCCGCCGCCAGGCACGCGGCCGCCGAGGCTGCGCCGTCGAGGCCGAGGCCGCGCATGCACCTGAGCGCGCCGTCGACGCCGAGCCCGCAGCGGTACGGCCCGCCCGCGGCGACGCCGACGCCCGAGACGACGTCGGGCGCCGCGCACAGGAGATTGACCGCCATGAAGCCGCCCGCCGAGAGCCCGAGGGCGATCGTGCGCCCCGGCGCCACCTGGTGGACGCGCGCGACCTCCCGGACGGCCGCCAGGATCTCGGCGACCTCGCCGGAGGCTCTCCCCTGGTGCTCGGGCGCGAACCAGTTCCAGCAGCGGCTCGCGTTGTCCCGCGGGCGCTGCGCGGGGTACAGGACCAGCAGGCCGCGGCGCTCGGCCGCGTCGTTGAGCCGCGTGCCGAGCGCGAAGTCCTCGGGTGTCTGGAAGCAGCCGTGGAGCGCGATGACCAGCGGCAGCGGCCCCGCGGCCGCGCGCTCCGGCACGTAGAGCCGGTAGGCGCGGGTGCCGGCCGCGCCGTGCTTGAAGACGCCCTCGGAGGCCGCGGGCGCCGCCGTGGCGAGCAGCAAAAGCGCGACGGCGATGCCTGTCACCGCCCGCCTCGGCCGTCGAACGCCCTCAGAGACTGTGAATTCACCGGGGCCGCGGGCGGGCGGGGTCGCGGGCGACCCGTTCCTGCCGCGCGTCGGTGGGTCGCCGCTGCCGTGGGTGGGAACGGCGCCGCGGGGAATCACGCTCCGCGCGCCGTGGTCGCCCGAAACCCGCCCGCCCGCGGCCCCGGTGAATTCACGACCCCTCAGCTCGGGCTGCCTCGCCGGCGCGAGGGGAGGAGCACGCGGCTTCGCTTCACGTCCCAGACGCCGCGCGGGGTGAGCCGGACGGCGGGCAGGAAGTCCGCGGAGAGGAAGAAGAGGGTGAACAGCGGATCGTGGTGCGGGTAGCCGCGGGCGACCAGCGCCGCGGCAAGCTCGTCCTCCCGGCCGGCGGTGTCCTCGACGGAGCCGCGGGTCATGATGCCGCCAAGGGGCAGCGCCAGCTCGTACGCCACCGTGCCGCCGTCCGCCAGCACGATCCCGCCGTGCAGGTCGAGGAGCCGGTTGACGGCGCGCGCCATGGCCTCCGGGCTCCGTCCGAGGACGAGGATGTTGAAGTCGGTGCTGGTCGTCGCCGCGAGGCCGTCGAGCCGCTCGGCGAAGCCCGCGACCACGCCCGGGGCCACCCAGCGCCCGCCGCGGTCCACCAGCGCCGCGTGGAGATCGCCGGGAGCGAGCGGCCGCTCCTCGAGCCGGCTGATCACGGCGCTCACGAGCCGGACGACCGGGTAGCGCCGGCGCACGGGCAGCGCGAAGTCCGCCGCGCGAGCGCGCCACCGGACGGCGAGCCGCGCCTCCGGCGAGGTGAACGCGCGCGGCCACGGCGGCTCGGGGACGCGCGCGATCCGCCGGCCCCCCGCGGCGGCGACCCGGCCGCGCGCGACGACGATGGACGGCCGCGGCTCGGCGAGATCGTCGAGCAGGCAGAGGTCCGCGTAGCGGCCC
>JBBTPF010000026.1:0-1621 GCA_038066295.1 Candidatus Methylomirabilota bacterium
CGCCGGGGTCGGTGGTGGCCGGCATGTCCATGTAGAACGTGGGCAGCGTGAAGTGATCCTCCAGGTAGGCCCACCACGTGAGATGCAGGCCGCAGACGTTCACGTCCGTGATGGCGATGTTCGGCCGCGGGATGGCTCCGAAAGCGGTCTTGCTGGTCCAGCAGATCCCCAGCCCGCACCGCGTGTAGGAGCAGATGATGCTGGAGAGCGCGTGGGCCTTCGACTCGTCGAAGAATTCCCCGGCCTTGCCGATGCCCGCGGAGATCGCGGCGAGGCTCTCGGGGTAGATCGGACACACGCCCATGGCGTGCATGACCTCGTTGGGGATGCCGGCGCTCGCCACGCAGACGGGCGCGCCGGCCTCGGCGGCCGCGACCATCTTCCGGTACGACGCTCCGGCGCTGACTTTTTTCTGGATCGATTTCAGGTCTAGCTCGGCCATGGCCCCCCTCCCTCGCTCGACTCCGTAATCCGAACACATAGCCCCGCGTCGTCCGCCGTGTCAAGGTCGGTCGCCGGCGGTCCCGCCGCCCGCCCTCGCGCGCTCCCGCTCGATCTGGCGGAGCTCCGTGCGACGGACCTTGCCGCTGATCGTCTTCGGCAGGTCGCTCACGAACTCGACCTCGCGCGGATACTTGTAGGGCGCGGTGACCGTCTTCACGTGCTCCTGCAGCTCCGCGGCCAGCGCGGCCGACGGCTCCCGCCCCGGTACCAGGACGACGAACGCCTTCACGATCTCGCCGCGGAGCGCGTCGGGCTTGCCGACGACGGCCGCCTCGGCAACCGCGGGGTGCTCGATGAGCGCCGACTCGACCTCGAAGGGGCCGATCCGGTAGGAGGCGCTGTTGATCACGTCGTCGGCCCGGCCGACGAACCAGAGGTAGCCCTCCTCGTCCATGGCCGCGCGGTCGCCGGTGACGTACCAGTCGCCGCGGTGGCACCGGGCCGTCGCCTCCGGGTTCCGCCAGTACTCGCGGAACATGCCGACGGGACGCTCGGGCACCACGCGCACGGCGAGGTCGCCCTCGGTGTGCCGCGGGCGCTCCCGGCCCTCGTCGTCGACGATCGCGATCTCGTGCCCCGGCGCCGCCCGGCCCATCGAGCCCGGCTTCCAGGGGATCGCCGGGAACGTGGCGGCGAGCAGCACGGTCTCGGTCTGCCCGTAGCCCTCGTGGATGTGGTGGCCGGTGCCCTCGCGCCAGGCCGCGACCACCTCGGCGTTGAGGGCCTCGCCGCCGGAGATGCAGTGGCGGAGCGTCCGGAAGCGGCGCCGGCGGAGCGGCTCCTGCGCGAACATCCGGAACGCCGTGGCCGGCGCGAGGAAGGTGCTGACCGGGTGGCGCTCGAGCATCTCGAGCGCCTCGCCGGGCTCGAACTTCTTGCTGCGCGCGTCCCAGATGAAGATGGCGGCGCCCATGTTCCAGGGCGCGAAGAAGCACGTCCACGCCGCCTGCGCCCACCCGGTGTCGGAGATCGACCAGTGGAGGTCGTCCGGCGTGTTGTCGAGCCAGTACCTCCCGGTGATCACGTGGCCGATCGGGTATGACGCGTGCGTGTGGAGCACCATCTTCGGGTGGCCCGTGGTGCCCGACGTGAAGTAGATCATCATCGGGTCGGCGCT